>JALDXP010000046.1:0-12807 GCA_032154885.1 Actinomycetota bacterium | reverse complement strand
AAGGTAATGATTGGTGCGAGCACCCGGCACACCGATAGCCTGCCTCGATGGTTCAAACCCGAGCATATGGCACCTGGGAGTCACCCATCTCGGCCGCCGACACGGTCGGGGGCGTCGTCGACTTCGGGCAGATCGCGGCCGACGGCAACAACCTCTATTGGTTGGAAGGGCGCCCATCGGAAGGCGGCCGGCAGGTCCTCGTGGGTCGTGACGGCTCAGGGCAGATCGACGACCTCACCCCGCCACCCATCTACGTGCGCACCCGGGTCCATGAGTATGGCGGCGGGGCATTCATCGTCGATAACGGCAAGGTGGCCTACTCCGAGTTCTCCGACCAGCGGCTGCACCTCCTGGGCGAGGGGCCGATCACGCCCGAGCCCCCCTCGCCGGGTGCACTGCGGTATGCCGACGGGCGGTTCTTCCCCGATGGGAGCATCGTCTGTGTACGGGAGAGCCACGGTGATGGCGAGGCGGTCAACGAGATCGTCATCATCGATCCGGACACCCGGGAGGTCGAGGTCCTGGTCACCGGTCGGGATTTCTACGCCTCTCCCCGGCCCTCCTCGGATGGCACGAAGCTCCTGTGGCTGGAATGGGATCACCCCAACATGCCCTGGGATGGGACCGTTCTCAAGACCGGGTCGATCAAGGGCCAAGAGCTGATCGATGTGGCGGAGGTCGCCGGTGGCCCGGATGAATCGATCTTCCAACCGGAGTGGGCGCCGGACGGGAGCATCGTCTTCGCCTCCGACCGGAGCGGGTGGTGGAACCTGCATCGCTTCGATGGCGGGGTGACGAGCCCGATCCTGGCCATGGAGGCCGATTTCGGGGTGCCGTTGTGGATTTTCGGCCCCACCACCTTTGGCTTTCTCTCCGAGGGGAGGATCCTCACCGCCTTCTGGGAGGGCGGCGTCAACCATCTGGGGGTTATCGACCGCGATGGCAGTCTCAGACGTCTACCCAACCACCTCACCGCGCTCGCCTTCCTGGTCACCGATGGTGAGTCACGCGCATGGTTCGTCGGTCACGGGCCGGCAACGCCCAGCTCCGTCTATGAGCTCGACGTCGCCACGGGCGCCCTGAGCGTGGTGCGGGCGAATCCCATGCCCACCGAGCCTGGCTACATCCCGTCGCCCCGCATCATCACCTTCCCCACCGCCGACGGGGAGGTGGCCCACGGTGTCTACTACCCGCCGACCAACCCCGACTTCGAAGGCTTGGACGGAGAGAGGCCGCCACTCATCGTGAAAGTGCATGGGGGACCGACATCGCAAGTCTTTCCCAGCCTGAGACCATCGTTCCTCTACTGGACGACCCGGGGCTTCGGGTTGGTCGACGTCAACTACCGCGGCTCGACAAGTTACGGGCGCAGGTACCGGAACCTGCTCCGTGACTCTTGGGGTATCGCAGATGTCGAGGACTGTCTCGCCGCCGCCCGATATCTGGCCACCGAAGGAGAGGTCGACGGCGATCGGCTCGTAATCACCGGCGGGAGCGCCGGCGGTTACACGACCCTGGCCGCGCTCGCGTTCGGGGACGCCTTCAGTGCCGGTGCGTCCTATTTCGGAGTCGCCGACGTCGGGCTTCTCGCCGACCACACCCACAAGTTCGAGTCGCGCTATCTCGACGGGCTGGTTGGCACCGACCCGGAGGAGATGCGACGCCGCTCGCCCCTCTACTCGGTCGACCAGATCACGGTCCCGGTGATCCTGTTCCAGGGCCTCGATGACAAAGTGGTGCCCCCGGAGCAGGCCGAGCTCATCTCCGCCGCGCTGGCCGAGAACGGGGTTCCCCACGCCCATATCACCTACGAGGGCGAAGATCACGGGTTCCGGAAGGCGGAGAACATCATCCATAGCCTGGAGTCGGAGCTCGCCTTCTACGGAAGAGTGTTCGGATTCGACCCGGCCGACGACCTGCCCGAGGTTCCCCTGGTGGTCGAACCGAGGACCTCATGACCCTGCGGCCCTTCCGACATTCCTTCAAGGTCTGGGCCCAGGATCAGGACTGGCCCGAGCTGCGTGAGGTGTGGATAGAGGCCGACCGGGGCGGTTTCTGGGACGCCGTCTGGCTCAACGACCATCTCTACCCGCCACGGGCAGAGGAGTCGCGGCCGATCATGGACAGCTGGACCCTCTTCGGTGGCCTGGCCGCGGTCACCACCCGGATCCGGTTCGGGACGATGTTGACAGCAAACACATTTCGGCATCCCGTCCTTCTGGCCAAGCAGGCGGTGACCCTGGATCGCATGTCCCAGGGGAGACTCGAGCTGGGAGTCGGCGCCGGCTGGCACGAGCGCGAGCACGAAGCCTTCGACATCGAGCTCCGACCTGTCGGGGAGCGATTCGACATGCTCGAGGAGACCTTCCGGATCCTGCACGGGCTGATGACCGAGGAGGTGTTCGACTTCAAGGGGAAGTATCGGACTATCACCTCGGCACGCTTTGAGCCGAAGCCGGTGCAGAGGCCCCGGCCGCCGTTCGTAATCGGCGGCTCGGGTCCCCGCCGGACCATTCCGATGGCGGCCCGCTGGGCAGACCAGTGGAACTACCCGGATTTCACCTCGGAGCCGGACTTGTTCGTCGCCTCGCTGGGACGTCTCGACGAGGCGTGCGAGGAGATCGGGCGAGACCGGAGCGAGATCGAGGTCTCGGTCCAGTTCCGATATCCCGGCGACCCCGCCGAGACGGCAGACCTAGCCGCGACCTACCGAGAGCTGGGCGCTGATCATGTGCTGGTCAGCTTCATGCCGCCGACAAGCACCGACCTCCCTCCCCGGATAGCCGAGGCGTTGGCAGGTTGAGGTCTTGAAATACCTGATCCCCGTCGCCGGGGAGCGTCTCCCTCGCCGCATCACACAGCTGGTGATCGGCCTGGTCCTGTTCGGCATCGGTATCGGGCTGATGCTCCAATCGGGCATGGGCGTTCCTCCGTGGGATGTCCTGCACCAGGGGCTGGCCCGACGCTTCGGGCTGACAGTCGGAGCTTGGTCGATCATCGTCTCAGTGGCCGTGCTGCTCCTCTGGCTGCCGTTGCGCCAGCCCTACGGGCTGGGCACGCTGCTCAACGCAATAATCATCGGGGTCGTCATCGACCTGACCGGCGTCATCATCCCGGCGGCCGAGGTGACGGGTGTCGCCTGGTCGATGATGCTCGGGGGGGTCGTTTTGATCGGCATCGCCTCAGGTCTCTACATAGGAGCCAACCTGGGACCTGGCCCACGCGATGGGCTGATGACCGGGATTGCGCGTAAGGGACCATCGATCAGGCTCACACGCGCCGTCATCGAGATAACGGTCCTCACACTCGGTTGGATCCTCGGTGGCACGTTCGGAATCGGCACCATCGTCTTTGCCCTGGCAATCGGACCACTGGTCCAATATTTCCTGCCCCGATGGGACATCTCCCCCCACCCGAGCACCGACGCATGGGAGCACCTCGACCGCTGATCGCGGCCGTTAGCCCCGGCCAACTCACTACCGTTGTGATTCGTGGATGCGACCAGGGAGGGGAGCGGCTTCGAGCCGATCAGTCACGACCCGAGATTGAGGGTCTTTGTCTCGTCCACCCTCGGCGAGCTCAAATCGGAGCGCGAGGCTGCCAAATCCGCCATCAAGACCCTGAGGCTGGACCCTATCGGGGTCGACCTCGGCAGCCGCAACGGTCAAGACGGGCTCTCGATCGCGGACGCCAACATATTCGTGGGCATCTACTGGCAATCCTTCGGTTGGGAGTCGGACCTGGATCGGGAATACGAGGCCAGTTCCGGTCTTCCCGGCCTCATCTATGTCAAGGAGCCCGCCCCCGAACGTGAGGACGGCCTGACCGAACTCCTCCAGCGTGTTCGCACTGACGCACGATCGAAGACCCGGACTTTCGAGTCACCCGGCGAGCTCGCGGAGATGCTGGTCGAAGACCTGGCGGGTGTGATGTCGGAGAGGTTCGCCAACACCGAGCCAGACCACAACTCGCTGCCCGTGGGGACCCTCACGTTCATGTTCGGTGATCTCGCCGGGTCGACCACCCTCGTCGAGCAACTCGGAGACCAGTACGCCGAGGTCCTCGCCGGATACCACCAGGTAGTGGCCGACGCCACCCTCCGACACGACGGGACCGTGGTCGACCTCGAAGGAGAGCGTCTCTTCAGCGTCTTCCAGGATGCATTCCAGGCCGTGAGCGCAACTGTCGAGATCCAGAAATCCCTCGGCGATCGCAACTGGCCCGAGTCGGTGGCGGTGAATGCGCGACTCGGGCTCCACACCGGCACCGCCCGCATCGGGTCTGGTGGATACGTCGGGCTCGACGTCCACCGGGCATCGCGGGTTGCCTCCTCGGCCCACGGAGGGCAGATCGTCGTGTCCGCCCCTGTCCGGGAGCTGGTCGAGGGCCAAACCGAGACCGCGGGATGGGAGGTCAAGGACCTTGGCTCCTTTGCCCTGAAGGGCCTCTCCCGCGTCGAGAAGCTCTTCCAGGTGCGGGCCCCAGGGCTCCGGGCCGACTTCCCCCCACCCCGAGCACGATCCATCACAAGGGTTCGACTCCCGGCGTCGCAGAACACCCTGGTCGGGCGGAGTAGGGAGCTGGCCGAGCTCGTTGAGATGCTGCAGCGACCCAATGTCCGACTCGCCACCATCGTCGGGCCGGGTGGCATCGGAAAAACACGTCTCGCCCTGTCGGTGGCAGAGGACAGCTCGGCCGAGTTTCCCGACGGGGTCTACTTCGTCAATCTGGCCGCGATCACCGACCCGGATCATGTGCTGCTAGCCATCGGCGCCGCCGCGGGGATACCCATCGAAGGCGATGCGATCGACGCCCTATCGAGCGAGTTCCAGGACCAGCAGGTGCTGCTCGTGATCGACAACTTCGAACACGTGGCAGAAGGAGGCTCGGCGGTCGCCGACCTTCTCGGCCGCAGCCCCGGGATAAAGGTCCTCGCCACCAGTCGCGTTCCGCTCCGGATCATGAGCGAGTACGAATACACACTCGAGCCCCTCGGCCTGCCCGCCACCGGCTCGGACCGGCCAGACTCGGTCGCGGCCTCGGATGCAGTGCGTCTGTTCATCGACCGAGCCTTGGCCGTGATCCCGGGTTTCTCGATCGACGAAGAGAACGCATCGCCGGTGGCGTCGATCGTTCGCATCGTCGACGGGCTGCCCCTGGCCATCGAATTGGCGGCGGCCCGCCTCCGCATGCTGAGCCCGGGGGCGCTGTCCGAGAGGCTCACACGATCGCTGGACGCCCTCGGCTCCGGGGCGGCCGATGTCCCCAGCCGGCAACGGACTCTCGACGCCGCAATCGACTGGAGTTATCAGCTGCTGACTCGAGAGGAGCAAACGCTCTTCTGCCGGTTGTGCGTCTTTCAGGGAGGCTTCACGGTGGAGTCAGCCCAGGAGGTGGCCGTCGAGGAGGGTGATGCCGTCGACCAGTTGATGGTGCTCGTCGAGAACAGCCTCATCCTTCCCGCCCAGGGTGGTGAGGGCCGTCTGAGGATGCTGGCGCCCATCAGGGAGTTCGGGCTTCGTCATCTCCATGAAGCGGGCGAATATGAGTGGATGAAGGACAGGCACGCGGACTACTACGTGCGCGTCGCCGAGGGCTCTCTGGAGGATCTTCGCGGGACCAGGCAATCGGCCGTCGTCGAGAGCTTCACTGCCGATTGGAACAACGTCGACGTCGCTGCCGAATGGCTCATGAAGAAGGAAGACGACGCCTCCCTCGTGCGAATGTCTTTCGGTATGTGGGTCTATCTGTGGATCGGGAACCACCTCAAGGACGGAGCCCGGTATCTGGCTGCCGTTGGCTCGCCCGAGGACCTCGACGAGACCCTCGCCGGCCGCTACTGGTACCTCAGGGGTGGAATTCAGTACGAGATGGGTCAATACGAGGACTCGAAAGAGTCGATCGGCAGGGCGGTCGAGATCCTGGAGACCAACGGCGACATCGATTGTCACAACTGGACCGATTTCGTATCGGCTCTCCTGCTGCCGGTGGGCGGCGAGGATCCGGCCATAGTGACCGAGAGGCTGGAGGTATCGCTCGCCCGATTCCGCGGGTTCGGCGATCGGTGGGGTGAGGGGTACGCCTTGATCGCCCTTGGCATCCTGGCCGCGTCCAACGGCGACGTCGAGACGGCCGAGAAGTATCAGGTGGCGACCCGGGACCTGGGCTTCGAGCTCGGCAATGGCGCCCTGATCGGCCTGGCCGAGGCTCAGATCGGATTCACCTATATCTCCTCGGGCCGCCTCTCCGAGGCGAGGGAAGCCCTCCGCCGCTCCTTCGATGTGTTCCGGGGCATGAACTATCGGGAGGGCCTCTGTTACGCCCTCGAGGCGGCGGCCTCGCTCTCATTCACCGAGGGCCAAACCGAGCTCGGCATGATCGCCCTGGGCGCGGCGGAGGAGGTGAGGGAGAGGATCGGGCTGCATCCGTGGCCCTTGATCATGTGGCTCTTCGATGCGCTATCCGCCATGGCCGACTCGCTCGACGACCCGGTGTTCCAGGCCGCCCGTCACAACGGCCGCCAACTCAATCCCTTCGACGCCGCCGCCCTCGTGCTCGACGCGTCACCCGTCGCGGTGTGATCCCCGCCTACATGGTGGCCAGGGAAGCGTTGGGCAGCGACCGCCCGTAGGTTGCCCGGATCTCGACCTTTCGCTCCAGGGCATCCACAACGGCGCCGGCGAAGTCGACCTCGTGCAGCGCGCCGGCGCTTCCCAACCCGCCAGGGCTGAAGACATTGGCTTCCATCATCTTGGCCCCGACGATGTCGAGCCCCACGAGAAACATGCCGTCTTCGATGAGCTTGGGGCGTGCCAGGTCGACCACATGGAGCATTTCCTCGGTGATCTTCACCTTTTGGGCCTTCCCCCCGACATGCATGTTGGAGCGGACATCGTCGCCCTCGTTGACCCGACGGAAAGCAGCCACCTTCCCACCCACCTCTAGAGGCTGCCCATTCATCACGAAGAGACGGACATCCCCTCTCTCCGCATCCGCGAGGAATTCCTGGACCACCACGTAGCCGTCGCGGGTGATGGTCTCGATGATCTGATTCACGTTCTGGCCCTTCTTGCCCGCGATGACGAACACGCTCTGGCCACCAGAGCCCTGTAGCGGCTTGAGCACCGCCCGTCCACCGAGATCGTCGACGAAGCCCTTGATGTCCCCGACCGTCCGGGAGATGAGAGTCCGGGGACGGATCTCCTCCGGGAAATGCTGGAAGTAGGTCTTGTTGATGGCGTCGGCGAGGTGGACGGGGTCGTTGACCACCACCACGCCTGCCGCGGCGGCGAGCTGGCCAAACAGCACACCCGAGGCCTGTGCCCAGGGTCGATCGGTGGCATCTTCAGCCGGGTCATTGCGAAGCATCAGGACATCGAGCTCGTCGACTGTGATCAGCTCGGGGTCCACGTCTTCACTCTGGACGTCTTCGAGGAAGCTCTTCAACGAGCGATACGTCTTGTCCAGAGGGCTACGCGCCCGCGCGGTCACTTCACCGGACGAATTGTGTGCCAGGTCGCCGACACCCATCAGCCATACCTCGTGGCCGCGCTTCTGGGCGGCGAGCGCCAGCCGGGTGGTGCTGTACTCCGGCTTCTCTGTGATCACGTCGTTGACGACCAGCCCGATCTTCACGCGAAGACACCTCCCAGCTCCATGATCCCGGCGCCCTCCTGGATCCTGGCCAGTCGATCGAGAGCGTCTCTCGATTCCAGGAACCGGGGCCTGAGCGGCGGGTCGACGAGCACACCTCTTTCCAGGAGGTCGGCGACCAACGGCTCGTCGGCCAAGGATATCTTCCCGACCAGGAGCGGATCGAGCCGGCCACCCTCCTGGAGGTAGGTGAGGAGCCTCGTCAGCCCGCCGAGATAAAGGGCATCTTTCGTCATCCCTCCGGACCTATGGGCCCGCATCGCGGTGGTGAAGGCCCGATTCTGCCCCGCACCGAGATCGACCAGTGCGTCGAAGGTCTCCCTGAAGCTCGACCGCCCGCTGACCGAGTCTGCGGCCACCACCCGAAGCGCAAACGCGCGGAGCCGCTTCGGGCGAATGCCCCCACCGAGGTGCTCGGCGAGGACACCCAGGGCCTCCTGCGTCTCCTCGTACCCGGACAGGCCGAGCGAGAGCATCCGGATCGGCTGTGCGCTCCCGTTGACGTATGTGAGCACATGAACCCCGATCTCGTGGTGAAGCAGCTGCTCCACACGGTCTCCGGCGATGGATGTGTCGATTCCGATGAACAGGTCGCCGTTCTCCACCATCACACCCGCCACCGATTCGCTGACACGGACCAGGGTCGACAGCTCGGGGAACTGCCGGCGATAGTGCTCCAGCTCGACGTTGGCCCTCCCCGCCAAATCGTGGGCGTCGATGTACACCTCAGGGCGGGGTCCCGGCGGGATCTCGCCGAGCACCCGATGGGCCAGTTCCAACAGGGGCGTCTCGACATGGCCGTATTGCTCGATGGCTGCGAGGAGGAATTGATCGGTGTTCCTCGTCGCCAACAGCTCGAGACGACGCTCAAGCTCTCGATGCATGCCCCGGATCATGTGAATCAGCACCGGGTCTGTCGCCTCCTCAGGTTTGATCGCGGACAGCTCATCGGCGAGACCGTCCAGATCCGGGAGATCCCGATAGCTGAATTCGGGTTCGTCGAGGTCTCCTGCCAAGAACGCCCTCCGTTGCTCGGGCACATTGATCGGTGTGAGCAGCTGGAGCATGGGAAGCAGTCCGCAGATCTCGCTCAGACGACGGTCGATGGCAAGGTCGATCTCTCCGACGCTCATGCCAGGCTCCAGGCCTTCCGAACCGCGGGGCCTGACGTGAGGAGGGCGTCTCCGAGCTGTGACATCCGCTCCAGGTCTAGCTCGCCGGTCCACTCGTCCATGAACACCTTCTTCAGCTCGATGGCCAGGGCGCATCCCACATCGCCGTAGTTCTCATGAACCCACCGGGCCAGATGGCGGCCCTCGAACCGCACGTTCTCCCGTACATCGAGTTGAGCGTCGTCGAAAGTCTCGGACCCAAGACTCTCCATGAAGGCATCGGCCACCGGCTTCCATTTCACGGGCAGAGATCCAGTGCCGAGGTTGACGACAGGGCTCTCCTCACCGGAGTCGGGCAGGGCATCCGGACCGAGCCGGCGATGGTTGTAGGAGTGGATGTCGTAGAGGACGAACCCACCGTTCTCTGCAACCAGCCGGTCGAGGGCCTTGGCCAGATCGTCATAGAACCGGTCGTAGAGGGCGAGGGAGGCTGACACTTCGCCCTCGGTGAGATTTCGCCGCCAGACCTCCAGGCCCCATGCGTCTTCGGGGCTCTCATAGACCGCTTCATGTCTCTCCCGATTGAGATCCACCTCGAAGCGGGAGCGATGGACCACCACACTGTTGGTGAACCTCGAGGAGATGCGACCCGTGTGCGGGTCCTCCTCTCGTAACCGAGTCGCGTCGTCGATCGCGGTCAACGCAGCGAGATCCGGCCGGAGGTCGTGCCCGTTGTGGACCGCGGCGGCGATCAGAACGTCGGGTTCAGACACGTTGAAAGAAGCAAATCCCATCGGTGGCTTCGATACTTACCCGTCATTGCGCTCCGCCGAAACCCGAGCGATCGGGTCGCGAAATCTCTGAAGCGAGGCGGCTAGCCGGCGTGCGACCACCCATCTAGGGTGCGGTGGCTTCCCCAAGCACGGGTCTCAGGCGGTCAACTTCCCCGGTCAGAGCGGCGATTTTCGCGTTCTCGACAGGTCCGTGGCCTGTGGAAAACGAAACACTTGACCCATGACATCGTTGTAATTACAGTGGTGGTGTCCATACAAGATGTCGTGGTTACTTCCCCCTCGACCACTACATCTTGTGGTTTGAGTTGAGAACCTGAGTTGGTAAATGGACCCCGCCCCTTATCCTGAGGGGGGCGCACCCAGTGCGAGGAGGCACGTTTCATGAGCAAAGGCCTGCGGATCACCCGTCGCTTCACCGAGGCCGGCAAGGACCCATACGACAAGCTCGAATGGTCCCGCCGCGACTCGCGGATCACCAATCCCGATGGCTCGACTGTGTTCGAGATGACGGACGCGGAGATCCCGGCCGGTTGGAGCCAGGTGGCTTCGGACATCATGGTGTCCAAGTACTTCCGCAAGGCCGGTGTCCCCCAGTTCGACGAAGACGGCAACCAGGTCTTCGACGAGAGCGGTCAGCCGATACTCGGCCCGGAGCGGTCGGCCAAGCAGGTGTTCAGCCGTCTCGCCGGCACCTGGCGCCATTGGGGTGAGAAGGAGGGCTACTTCGCCTCCACCGATGACGCCGTCGCCTTCGAGGACGAGCTCAAGTACATGCTGGCCAACCAGATGGCGGCGCCCAACTCACCGCAATGGTTCAACACGGGTCTCAACTGGGCATACGGCCTGACCGGCCCGGCCCAAGGCTTCTGGTACGTGGACGGAGCCGATGGCGAGCTCAAGGCATCCCCCGACTCCTACAGCAGGCCTGCCCCCCACGCCTGTTTCATACTCAGCGTCAGGGATGATCTGGTGAACCCTGGTGGGATCATGGATCTCTGGGTCCGTGAGGCCCGAATCTTCAAGTTCGGCTCGGGTGCCGGGTCCAACTTCTCCCAGATCCGCGGTGAGAATGAGCGGCTCTCCGGAGGAGGCAAGTCCTCGGGTGTGATGTCGTTCCTCAAGATCGGCGACCGCGCCGCCGGCGCGATCAAGTCGGGTGGGACGACGAGGCGTGCGGCCAAGATGGTCATCCTCGACGTCGATCATCCCGACATCGAGAAGTTCATCGACTGGAAGAAAGTCGAGGAGGACAAGGCCCGGGTCCTGATCAACCACGGTGGGCTCCCCGCCGACTTCAACGGCGACGCCTACGCCACGGTGTCCGGTCAGAACTCGAACAACTCGGTCCGCGTGAGCAACGAGTTCATCCAGACCGTGATCGAAGATGGCGACTGGGAGTTGAAGAACCGGACCGATGGGTCGGTCCGCAAGACGGTCAAGGCCCGCGACCTCTGGGACAAGATCGCCTCGGCGGCCTGGGCCTGCGCCGACCCTGGCCTTCAATTCGACACGACGGTCAACGAGTGGCACACCTCTCCTGCCGGGGGCCGGATCAACGGATCTAATCCCTGCAGTGAGTACATGTTCCTCGACGACACGGCATGCAACTTGGCCTCGATCAACCTGGTCAGGTTTCACGACGACGAGACCGGCGTCTTCGATCTCGAGGCCTACCAACACGCCGTCCGGCTGTGGACGATCGTCCTCGAGGTCTCGGTGGCGATGGCCCATTTCCCGTCCCCAGAGATCGCACGGGGCTCATACGACTACCGGACGCTTGGACTGGGGTACGCCAACCTCGGATCGCTGCTGATGCGTCAGGGCATCGCCTACGACTCCGACGAGGGCCGCGCCATCACCGGGGCGTTGACCGCCATTCTCACCGGGTACTCCTACGCCACGTCGGCGGAGATGGCCGGTGTGGTCGGGCCTTTCCCCCGCTACTCCGAGAACCGCGAAGCAATGCTCCGGGTGATCAGGAATCATCGCCGCGCCGCCTATGGCGACAGCGACTACGAAGGGGTCAGTCACAAGGTGATGGCGATCGACCCCGACCTGTGCCCACCCGACTTCCTCGCCGCGGCCCGCACTTCGTGGGACCTGGCCCTGGAGCAGGGAGAGCAGCACGGCTATCGCAACGCCCAGTCCAGCGTGATCGCGCCCACGGGGACGATCGGCCTCTTGATGGACTGTGACACCACCGGTGTCGAGCCCGACTTCGCGTTGGTCAAGTTCAAGAAGCTGGCCGGTGGCGGATACTTCAAGATCGCCAACCAGTCGGTGGCGCCATCGCTACGACACCTGGGCTACGAAGAAGACCAGATCAAGGATGTCGTCGAGTACATCGTCGGCACCAGCTCGATCGACGGGGCGCCCCACATCAACCGTGAGACGCTCACGGACAAGGGCTTCGACGACGAGGACCTGGCCAAGCTGGAGAAGGCATTGCCTGCGGTGTTCGAGCTGAAGCATGCCTTCAACGTCTTCACCTTCGGTGAGAGCACGTTGCAGCGTCTCGGCTTTGGGGTCGACGAGTACACCGGTTGGGAGTTCAACCTGCTCAAGGCGCTCGGGTTCACCTCGGCCGAGATAAGCGAGGCGAACGACCACATCTGTGGCCGTCAGACCATCGAAGGCGCACCGCACATCGCTGACGAGCATCTCGCTGTCTTCGACACCGCCAACAGGAACGGGAAGTACGGCACCCGGTTCATCCACCACTACGGGCACATCAAGATGATGGCGGCCGCTCAGCCGTTCATCTCGGGAGCGATCAGCAAGACGATCAACATGCCACACGAGATCACGGTCGAGGACATCGAAGAGTCGTATCGGATGTCCTGGGAATGGGGTCTCAAGGCGATGGCCCTCTACCGGGACGGGTCCAAGGCGGCCCAGCCGCTCAACTCCACCTCCGACGAGGGCGAGGACAATGAGGACGAGTCACCGGCGCTGGCGGCGGCGGTGGAGACCGAGAAGGCGATCCATTGGGGCAACCTCCCAAGCGGGATCTCACCGACCCAGGCCTACCACCAGGGGATGAAGCCACCCCGGTTCCTGCTCCCGGCCCGTCGCAACGGGTACAACCAGGAGGCGAGGATCGGGGGGCACAAGGTCTTCCTCCGCACCGGCGAGTACGACGACGGGACGCTGGGCGAGATCTTCATCGACCTGGCCAAGGAGGGGGCGACGCTGAAAGGGATCCTGTCCTGCTTCGCCATCGCCGTCTCCAAGGGCCTCCAGTACGG
>JALDXP010000045.1:0-13160 GCA_032154885.1 Actinomycetota bacterium | reverse complement strand
AGACCGCCAGCTTTCGCAGCCGGGACACGACTTCGCCGGAGCTCTCGGCCAGCCGCTCCAACTCCTCGGTCGCGCCGGTCAGGTTCTCGCGCATGGCCTCGGCGTTCTTGAGCCGCGCCGCCATCGACTCGAAACGGAGGTCGTCACCCTTCTCGAGCCCGGCGCCGGCGATCTCATTTGCCTGGTAGCGGAGCAGGTCGAGCTCTCGCTCGAGGGCCGTCCGATCACCTCCAAGACGACGCTGGTCCTCCACCACAGATCGATACGTTGCCCAGGCATCGATGTACCGGTCCCTCGTCTTCAACCCGGGCCCGTCGAGCGTGGCGTCGACGAGAGCGAGGACGGTCTGGCTCCGCTGCAAGAGGAGCCGGTCGTTTTGGCCGACGATCTCTACCAGGCCGCCGATTCTCTCCTCGAGGACGGCCGAGGCGGCGAGGGTCCCATCGAGATATGCGCGGCTTCTGGCGTCCCGGGGCACCACGCGGGTGACACCGATCTCCCCTTCGTCGGTGCCGAACAAGCCTTCAGCCACGGCCTCCGCATCGAAAGGCCCGACGGCACTCGTCTTCGCCTTTTCCCCGGTCAGGAGGCGTAGTGCGCCGAGAAGCATGGTTTTGCCTGCTCCCGTCTCACCTGTGACGACCGTGAAGCGGGGCCCGGGGTCGATCGATGCATCCTCGAGCACTCCGAGGTTTGCCACCCGCAGGTGGTGGATCATCGGTCGAGACCGAATTTGTCAGTGATGAGCCTGGGGAACGACCGCGGGCGGAATCGGGCGAACCGCACCGGGCGCTCACCCTGTTCGATCTCCACCGTCTTGCCAGCGCCGAGATGGCCCATGTCGATCTTGTCCACGGTGACCTTCACCGGGCGATCCTTGCCGACGACGATCGACAGCCGACTGCTCGCCGCAATCACGAGAGTGCGATCGAAAAGAGAATGCGCCGCGACCGGGGTGAGGATCAGGGCACTGAGGACCGGGTCGACGAGGGGGCCGCGGGCTGAGAACGAGTATGCGGTCGATCCGGTAGGCGTGGCCACTATTAGCCCATCGGCGCGGTACGTGAGGAAATGCTCGTCATCGACGGCGACATCGAGATGAATGAGCCGCTGACTGTCGACCTTCTCCACCACGACATCGTTGACGCCAGTGGCGGAGGCTCCATCCACCGTCGCCTTGACGGTCATCCGCTCCGAGACCTCGTAGTCACCGCCGAGTAGACGGGTGATCACCTGGTCCAAATCGCCAGGCTCGGCTTCTGCCAGGAAGCCCATCGTGCCGAGGTTGAAGCCGAGTACGGGAACATCGTGGGCGAGGGCCCGCTGGGCCGCCGCCAGCACTGTCCCATCGCCTCCCACCGCCAGGACGAGGTCTGGTTGGTCGCCATCGTCCTCGACCACCTTGCCCCCAGCCGAGGCAATGGCCATCCTCAGCTTCTCCGCGAAGACACGCGCATTCTCCGGCCCATGCCTCACCTCGAGGGCGAACTTCATTCAGGCACCTCCAGGGCGATCCCTTCATCGCCTTTGCGAAGCCAGAGTAGGTACTCGACGTTGCCGTCTCGTCCTTCGATCGGGGAGCGGATGATGCCGCGGGAACCCAATCCGACTTTCCCGAGGCACTCGATCACCTTGAGAACGGCCAACTCCCGCACTTCGTGGTCGCGGACCACTCCGCCATGACCCACCTTGCCTTTGCCCGCCTCGAACTGGGGCTTCACGAGGACGACCAAGTCCGCCCCGTCGGCGGCCGATTCATGGAGCTTTCCGGCGATTGCGCAGAGCGAGATGAATGAGAGATCGGCGACAATGAGCGGAAAAGGACCGCCGAGTTGGGCCACATCGACCAGGCGGAAGTTGGTCCGCTCGAGCGACACGACCCTCGAATCGTTGCGGAGCTGCTCGTGAAGTTGCGCCCGCCCGACGTCGAGAGCGGTCACCAATCTCGCACCGCGGTCCAGGGCAACCTCGGTGAACCCGCCAGTTGAAGCCCCGATGTCGAGGACCGACTTTCCGGTCGGGTCGACCGGGAACGAGTCGAGGGCGGCGAGCAATTTGAACGCCCCGCGAGACACCCACTTTCTGTCGTCACCTACCAACGAGATCGAGGTGTCGGCGGAGACGAGAGAAGCCGGCTTCGGCGTGGGCATGCCCCCGACCAGGACCTTCGACTCCGTGATGAGCCTCTGTGCCTCGGTCCGGCTGCCGGCGAGCTCGCGTCGGACGATCTCGGCGTCGAGACGCCTTCTGGTCAGGACGGCTCCGATTCCTCGAGGAGCGACCCGAGGAGGTTGGCCAGCTCCGCAGCCGGTTCGGGCAAATCGGCGGGGTCGAGCTCCTCGAGACGGGCGAGCGCGGCTTCCAGCTTCTCCACTTGGTCCTGGGTGATCTCCATCCTCGGATTATCGCCCAATTGAATACGCGACCACCAGATCCTCGATTCTCAGGCCGCGTTCTCGTCGACGCGCAAGACTGCAAGTAGCACCCGCATCAGGAGAATCACCGCCAGGGCGAGGCCGATCCAACCGAGCACTTCATACAGGTCGACACCGATCGCTGCGAACCGCGGGCCGCCGTCGGTCCTGAGCAGTAAGACCGATACCCCTCCAACGCCGATGCTGAGAAGCGCCAGCACGATGCGGTTGACGAGACGTTCCAGCACGCGAACCTCGTGAGCATCGGTGAAGAGTCTCAACCGTGTCGTGAGACGGCCGTGCTCCAACAGCGTCGCGATCCGATCCATGTGACGCGGTGCGCGTCTGAGGAGTGGGCCAAGCTGGGCCCACTCCTGTTGAACCAACTCGGTCATCGATCCCGGCAGCATTCGCTCCCGAAACTCGGCGCCTCCGACGTCAGCTATCACATCGATCAGCGGATAGCCAGGCGAAAGTTGCTCCACTGTCCCGGCCAGAGTTGCCAGGGCCCGGAACATCGTGGTGGTCGACCGGGGAAGCTTCATATGGAGCTTGTTCGTCAAAGCGAGCAAATCGGTGAGGGCATCCGGGGAAGGGAGCCCTGAGCTGATATCGGCGGCGAGAAACTGGGCGAGGGCTCTCTCGATTTCATTGGGATCTCGGGTAGGGCTCACCGCGCCGATCGAGACCATGGCTTCATAGAGCAACGAAGGCTGCTGAAGCTTGATGGCAACCAGCATTTGAAACACCGAAGCTCGCTCGAAAGTGTCCAGTCGCCCTGCAATGCCGAAATCGATGAGGCCGAGGTCTCCGCTCTCGAGAATCAGGACGTTGCCTGGATGGGGGTCGCCATGGAATCTCTCCCCCTTCAGCATGGCTTGGACCTGAGAGATGCAGAGAGCATCCGCGAGCAACCGCCCGCGAGCAGGCTCCATACCCGAAGTCTGGGACGAAAGTGGGACGCCGGGCAGCCTCTCCATCACGAGCATTCGCTCGGACGTCAGCGAGTTGATGATCTCGGGGGCGACTACGCGAGGTTGGCGGTCCATCGCGGCCCCGGCTTCGATGGCGTGACGAGCCTCGACGTGGAAATCCAGCTCACCATGAAGGACGTCTGAGAATTCATCGACAAGGGAGGTGACCTGGTACTGGGCCCCCCAGGTCGTGCGTCGTTCCGCCATCCTGGCCAGCCACCGGGCGATAGCCAGATCTCGTTCCACTTGCTCTCTCAGACCGGGCCGCCTCACTTTCACCACTACGGCACGCCCATCGAGGAGTCTTGCTGCGTGCGCCTGGGCGATCGAGGCCGACCCCAAGGGATCCCAGTCGACCTCCGAGAACACCTCTTCGATCCCCAGACCGGTCTCCTCCCGAATCACCTGTGCCACTTGATCCTCGGGCAGGGGCGCGGCCGAGCCATGAAGACGCCCAAGCTCTGCCATCGCGGCTGGAGGGAGGAGATCCGGTCGCGTCGCCAGGAGCTGGCCCAGCTTGATGAACACGCCCCCCGATTCCTCGAGGGCAACTCGAACCCGCCGAGCGAGCTCCTCGGGGCTACGCGTCGAAACCTCGCCCCGACGCAGCCCGACCAATGGGGCGAGGCCGTTACGGGCGATTATGCGGGTCACCTGCCAACCGCGACGGATGACCCCGGCCCGACGACGCAATGCCTTGAACGGATGAGGCACGTGCAGGCCCTGCCGTGGCCGTGGCCGAGCGAAGAGAAGCTCGAGGACGACTATCGCCCCCATGGTGCCGATCAAGGCGAAGGGCAGAGAGAGGGCGAGGATCTGTCCCCCCTCGATCTCCTGATCCTCGGCGAAGTCGCGGACCAGGAGCAGGATGGCCACGGCCATACCGAAAACGACTCCCACGAAGATGGCGAGGAGGGTTCTCCGCCAGGTCAACTCGCGGGCTCCAATCAGGCCTCGGGCCACCCATGCGAAGAGGAGCACGAAGCCGATGGTCAACAAGAAATCGCCCATGCTCGAAGGCTACGGGACAGGGGCAGGAGCCGCTTCTTCTCAGGTGGCCAGCATGAGGTCGACAGCCGCTGCCAGGTCGTCCACGACGTGGTCGGCGCCCTGCGCCTCCCTCTGGGAGGTCACACCTGAGAGGACGAGGATGGAGGTCCAGTCGGGCTCCGCGGCGGCCAGAGCGATGTCGGTGTCAACCCGATCGCCGATGATCCATGCCGCTCCGATCCCTCTCGCCCGAAGTAACTCTCTCATTGGTCGGTGTGGCTTGCCGGCGACCTCTGGGATGACTCCGGTGGTCGCTTGTACCGCAGCGACCATCGCTCCTCCGCCTGGGAGCAGGCCACCTGCAACCGGATAGGTCGGGTCGGTGTTGGTCGCGATGAACCGTGCCCCGGCCCGAATAGCGTCCGCCGCTCTGGTCAGTCGTTGGTAGCTCAAGTCCCAATCGAGCCCGACGAGGATCGCTCTCGCTTCCATGGGATCGTCGGTCACCTCGATCCCGGCCCCGGCCAGCGCCATCGTGATCCCGTCCGACCCCAGGACCATCACCGGACGGTCTCCATCCTCGAGCATTCCCACGGCTGCCTCGGCGGAAGTGACAATCGAGCGGGCAGAAATGTGGACCCCGGTCATCGTCGAGATCCGCTCGGCGACGTTTGCCGGCGTCTTCGTGCTGTTGTTGGTGGCGAAATAGAGGTCCACACCCGCCGTGACCAGGCGTTGCAGGGCAATGTCGGAGCCGGGGATGAGCTTTTCGCCGCGATAGACGACGCCATCGATGTCGCAGATGACCGTCATGGTGCGGTGAAGAAGCGCTCCAGGACCTGTTCGTACAGCAAGGTGGTCCGCTCGACAGACTCTGCCGAAATCCTCTCATCGTGGCCATGGAAGAGCGACAGCATCTCGGAGAATGCCATGCGTTCGTCGAAGAGACCCACGCCGTAACAGATCGTGCCCCTCGCCCGCCAGAAGCGGGCGTCGGTCGCCACTGTCATCAACGTCGGCGCCAGATTCCGATGACCGTCCAATTCCTCGACAGCGTCCCCGATGGCATCCCAGAGGGCGTTTCCAGCCGGTGAGACTGTCGGCTCGCTGTCCATCACGGGGATGATCTCGATGTGGCCGGACGCGCTCCCCATGGACTTTCGGAGATGGGCGTCGACGAACTCGCGATCCATGCCCGGGAGGCCGCGTATGTCGAGCTCGGCATGGGCCTTGTCGGCTATGACGTTGGTCTTGGTCCCTGCCTTGATCACATTGGACGAGATAGTGAGATGCGTGGCGGCGTGGATGTACCGGGCCAGCGCCGGGTCGTCCACAGCTATCCGGTCGATCTCATCGTCCAAATGGTCGATGTCGGTGAGCCGCTGGACCGAGTCGGCATCGAGGCCCAATTCCCTGACGAAACCCAGCCATTCCTCGGTCACCGCCGCCGGCGAGGGGGCACTGATGACCCCGTCCAGGGCCTGGACCATCTTCTCCAGGGCGTTGTCCGAGCCATACGGGATCGAGCCGTGTCCCGGAGTGCCTACCGCTTCGAGAAATGACCAATAGGCGCCCTTCTCCCCGATTGAGACCGGCACGGTGCGCCGGCCGCCCACGGTCAACGCCGGGTAGGCAACTTCCGTCAACAGGTAATCGGTGGACACCAGGCTCCAGTGCTCCTCGACGAGATGCTTCGCTCCGAGCCGCCCACCCGCCTCCTCATCGGCGACCGCGGCAAAGAGGAGATCGCCGCGTGGCGTCTTGTCCCCGATCAAGTAGGGGCGTACCGCAGCAGTCATGGCGGCAGTGATGTTGAGCATGTCCACGGCACCGCGGCCGTAGACGAATCCGTCCTCGATCTCGGCTGCGAAAGGATCTCTCGACCAGCCCGCCGGGTCGACCGGGACGACGTCGAGATGAGGGACCAGGGCGAGCGAAGGTGCCTCGGGGTCGAAGCCGGGGACCCGGTATACCAGAGACTGTCTGCCATCGACAGGCTCGAATACCTCCCCTTCGACTCCGAAGTACTCGACGAGTGTGCGCACTGAGAGCGCCTCCTGCCCGCTGTCCGGTGACCCGTCATTGACACATTTGTTGCGGATCAGCTCCTGGAGGAGCGAAACGGGGGTCATCTGAGTCAGCCTATGTCCCGGTCCGGGAGTCGAGCAGCTCGATCAACTCGTACATCGTCGGAGTCAGGGGGTAGTCGCCCGCAAGGTCCAGGGGGACCCACTCCGCCCGATCGGCGTCGTCACCTGCGAGCACTTCACCGCCCACGACCGACCCGAGGAAGTCGATGAGCACGATGTGGCCATGATCGGAGATGTGCTCTCCGACCCAGATCATTTCACCGATCTCCACCTCGAGACCAGTCTCCTCGGACACCTCACGAACCGCTGCGTCCCTCAACGTCTCCCCGAGGTCCACCTTTCCGCCCGGTACGGCCCAAAGCCCCTTCGATGGCTCATGGCCCCGTTGCACCAGGAGGATCCGATCGTCATCGTCGACCAGGACCACTCCAACACCCACGAGTGGACGGTCAACGCTCGTCATCGTGGTGCATGATGATCGAACGGGCCGAGAAGCCTCCCGCCTCGAAGAAGTTCTTTGCCAGGCGGTGGCCGGGGAGGACGTGTGCGTCGAACTTCGAGATCCCACGTTTGCGGAGGAGATCCACCACGAACTCACGCATCTCCTCACCGAGGGCGACCTCTCTCGCATCACGCTCGACGTAGATGAGGCGGATCGAGCCGACCTTCTCCCCCTTGGCCTGGGGCAGGAGCTCCTCGACCTGGGCCGTGACGAAGCCGAACGGATATCCATCCAACTCGCCGATCACCACGAGACCTTCGGGATCCTCGAGGAGACTCTCGAACGACCCCGCGATGGGCTCCGCGAGACCGTCGGCCACTGGCCACATGGGGTGAAGGGCAGTCATCTCCTCCTGCAGGCCCCGATAGAGCCCGACCAATGCGGGAACATCCTCCAAGCTCGCCATCCTGGCGGTCACACTCACCGCCCCCACGAGCGCACCTCTCGCACGGCTCGGTGCCAGCCCCACACCGTCACCAGTCTCATCGCCTCCACGACGATTTCGGTCCCCATCTTCGAGGTGCCCCTCGTGCGGTCGCGAAAGGTGATCGGGACCTCGACGACGCGTAAGCCGCTCTCATAGGCGCGCATGGCCATCTCCACCTGGAAGGCGTAGCCAGATGCCTGCGCAGCGCGGTAAGGGAGCGTGTGTAACGCCTCAGCCCGGTAGGCGCGGAACCCGGCTGTGGCGTCGTGGGCCGGGATCCCGAGCATGATCCGGGCGTAGAGATTGCCGCCCTTCGAGATGAGGCGCCGCGTCAGCGGCCAATCCGGGGTGCTACCCCCTTTGACATACCGTGACCCGATGGCCAGATCTGCACCCTCGTCGATCGCCTCCACCAGACGGGGCAGGTCGGAAGGATCGTGAGAGAAATCGGCGTCCATCTCGATGACGATCTCGGCTCCATCCGCCAATGCCTTGTCGAAGGCTGCCGCGTATGCCGGGCCCAGCCCCTCCTTCTTCGAGCGATGGAGCACCGAGACCAGGCCGTCCTCCTCGGCTAGACGATCGGCGAGCTCACCAGTCCCATCGGGGGACGAGTCATCCACAACGAGCAGCCGGTAACCGTGGGTGGTTACTGCCTTCGAGATGTCGGGGAGATTCTCTTTCTCGTTGTACGTGGGGATAGCGACCGTTACCCGGTCAGGAGGCACAGTCCACGCACAGCATCTTCTTGCGATTGGCCAGCTGGCTAGTCCTCTTCACCATGAAGCAATTCTGGCAAACGAACTCGTCCGACCTCTGCAACTGGGCGTCGACGTTCATCGTCAGCTCCTCGCGGCGGATGGCGCGGAGCTCCTCGGCTTCGTCGACAAGAAGCGCCTCACCGGCCTCTTCATCGAGCAGCTGCAGTTCCTCGCTCTCCAGCTCTTCGAGGGCCTCGGTCGTCTCCTCGTCCTGCTCATCGTCGTCTTCGTCATCCCCGGCGTCGTAGTCGGCTTCTTCCGACTCGTCCTCCTCGACGAAAGCCTCGTCTTCGAATTCGGGCTCGAGATCTACTTCGTCCTCCAGATCCTCGTCGAGGTCTGGAATCGCGTCCTCGTCAGGCTCCTCCTCGGGCGCGTCGAGGAGGTCGTCTTCGGGCTCTTCGGTGATCTCTTCTACTTTTTCTCTAGCCATCGTCCACTCGGCTTTCAGCCCCTTGGCGGCGCGGGAGTATAAGTCGCCTTGGTCTCAGATCTTGAGACTGATCGCGGCGGGGATAACACGGCCTTTCACCGCTGTATTCCCTACAAGATCGCCGTCGCATTCGACCGGCCACGGCGGGTCGGTCTCGATGCTGAACTCGGCTGCCGAGAGCCGTCGCACTGCAGGATCGCTGAGATGAGTGCCCTTGATCACCTTGGGCACGAGGGCGGGGGCGGACGTCTTGCGGCAGTTGATGATCTGCACATCCAGGGCGCCATCGACAAGCATCGCCTTTGGGGCGACGTTCCAGCCTCCGGCGAAGAACTGAGCGTTGGCCAGGATCACCGCGAGGGCCTCCGATTCGATGGTGCGTCGCTCGGTGACGACCTTGACCTTCGCCTTAGGGAACCCGGGAAGCCGAGCCAGGAACGCGAGCGGATATCGAGCGGCCCCAAGTCGACGGCCTAGAGACGTAGCGGTTTGGACGGCGGCGGCGCCCACCCCGGTCTGAGCGACGTTGACGAAATAGCGAAGCCCCCAGCTGCCCTCCAACGTCCCCACATCGATGTCGTAGACCGTGTTGGTGGTCAGATGGCGGGCCGCCCCTGCCACATCCTGGGGCAACCCGAAGGTCCGGAGAAGGTCACAGCCAGTGCCGACGGGCAACACCCCGATCACGGGCGGAACCGCCAGTCCCAGGGGCATGAGGGCGTTCACCGCCAGGTTGACGGTGCCATCCCCGCCGGCAACGGCGAAATGAGTTATCCCGGACCATGCGGACGCCTCGATCAGGGCACTCGTCTCGTCCGCCGACGCCGGGGCGTGCAGATCGAAGTCGAGGCCGATCTCTCGGAGCAGGTCGCGGATGGCGGCGGGCTCGGCCGCCTTCCTTCCAGCGGCCCTATTCACATAGACATGCCACTTGGGCAATTAGCCGACTCCCTGGGCGGCGACCACCCCTCGGTCGATGGCCCGGAGGGCGGCGACGGCCTCGTCACGAAGACCCGGAGCGCTATCCCGCAATTGACGCACCAGGTCGACGAGTTGGCGTGAGACCCGAACGAAGTCGCCTGGAGCCATCCCCTTACTGGTCAAATCGTCGAAGTCGGCACCCGATGCCCACTCGTAGGCCTGGATGCCGAACCCTGGGTCGGGGCGTCGCGTCGGCGTGAGACGGAGTGCTCGCTCCCGATCGACGAGATCCTTCCAGAGAAGATCCAGTTCCTCCCAACGCTCGGCCAGGGCGGCCGTTGGCCACTCCGCCAGTGACGCGGTGTCGGTTCTCGGCTCATACACGAACACCGAAGTGAGGGCGGCGACCTCGGCCGGCTCCAGACCATGGAACAGGCCCTGCTCGAGTGATTCGGTGAGAAGGAGATCGGATTCGTTGTAGATCCCTCGAAGCCGCTGACCACGCTCCGCCAGTTGCCATCCATCGAGGTAACCCAGGTCCTCCAAGAGGCGGCGGATCCCATCGAACTCCTCCACCAGGCCATGGCCCGAGCTTCTGCGGGCTGATCGAAATTGCTCCAGCTTGCGCCGAATCCGCACCGCACGGCGAGCGGCGGCGAGATGCCGAGCTGCATCCGGGCATCCGGCGACCGGGTGGTCGATGATCGGGTGCTTTCGGATCTCCTTGCTGGACTCGCGTGGTGGCACTTTCCGGAGCACTCGAAGGAGATCTTGAACGTATCTTCGGTCCTTCGGCCGCACAGGGAGAGGGATCTCCAACTCAGTGACGATCGTGGACCCATCCACTACGTCGCGATACCCGATGGTCGAGACCCGTCCCGACGTGGCGAGAACCAGGTACCTGGCGCCTCCGTCCTTTCGGGCCAGTCGCTTCAGGATCACATAACGTCCGTCGCGGGCGCCGCCAGGCACGTCTACTACTTGACCTGCCCCGAGAATCGACGAGATCCGGTCGTTGTGGCCCTCTGGCTGAGCAGACTCCACGAGCGCCATGTACTCCTCCACTGGTCCCCGCTCGCAATGCGCCGCTGACTCCTCCTTCTCCAGGGAATGCTCGAGTGCTTCGATGGTCGTGTCGGCGGCGTGCTTGTCGCCCTCGCGTTGGAACGCGGCGAAGGAGGCCTCGAGCAGCTCCTCGGCCTGCTCCTGGCTGTAGTTGGCGACGAGGTTCGCCGTCATGTTGTAAGTGGGGCGGAAACTCGATCGAAGCGGATGCGAGCCGATGGAGGCAACCTCTGTGACCGAGCCGAAGCGCACGAATGGCGAGTGCAGCACCACTCCATATCCTTCGACGTCGATTCCCCTCCGCCCCGCCCGGCCCGTCAGTTGGGTGTAGTCACCCGGTCGCATGAGCTCGTGGGTCTCGCCGTTGAACTTGGAGAGGGATTCCAACACGACTGTCCGCGCCGGCATGTTGATGCCCAGCGCCAGTGTCTCGGTGGCGAATACCACTTTCAACAACCCGGCCTCGAACAGCTCTTCCACGGTTTCCTTGAAGGCGGGGACCAGCCCAGCGTGATGTGGGGCCACTCCGGCCTCGAGACCGGCGATCCAACGGTCGTACCCGAGCACAGCCAGGTCTTGGTCCCCGAGGTGAGCCGTCCGAGTCTCGGCGATCTCCCGTATCGATGCCCTCTGGGTGGCGTCGGTCAGCCGGACGCCGGCATCAACGAGACGATGGGCTGCCGCATCGCAGCCTGCCCTGCTGAAGATGAAGAAGATCGCGGGAAGCATGGCCTCCTCGGCGAGTCGCTCGACGGTCTCGATCCGATTCGGGCTCTTGAATCGGCGCCGACGGCCACGTTCCAGGCCGAGCATGTGCTCGATGCGTGGATTGGGGCGTCGCCTTCCCTCACGTTCGACAAAGGTGGGGAGCAGGTGCAAGGTCTGTGCCCCCATCCGGTCTCTGATCATGTACATCGACTCGAGGGGCACAGGACGATGATCCGTGGCGATGAGACGGGTCGGTCCCCGCCGCTCACCCACCCACGCCGCGAACTCCTGATTGTTGGACACAGTCGCCGAGAGACACACCAACTGGAGATCCTGGGGGGCATGGATGATCACCTCTTCCCAGACGGCGCCCCTGGTCCTGTCCTGGAGATAGTGCACCTCGTCCAGGATCACTAGGCCGACCTTGTCGAGCCGGGTTCCCTCGGCGTAGATCATGTTGCGGAGCACCTCGGTCGTCATGACGACGATCTCGGCATCCCCGTTTATGACGTTGTCCCCGGTCAGCAGGCCAACCCGTTCCGGCCCGTATCCGGCCACGAAATCCGAGAACTTCTGGTTGGACAATGCCTTGATGGGCGTGGTGTAGAAAGAGCGCTCCCCTCGTGAGAGAGCGAGATGGATCGCGGCCTCGGCCACCAGCGTCTTCCCTGCCCCGGTGGGCGCCGTCACCACGACCGAATGGCCCTCGGACACTGCCTCCGCGGCCTCCACCTGAAAATCGTCCGCCCGGAACGGGAGCTGTCCCCAGAATTCGTCCAGCGGGGTCATTTCCGGAGGACCAGACGAACCAGCCAGTACGTGGCCTCGTACATGAGGTAGAGCGGTACCGACAGGACCAGGAGACTGAACGCGTCTCCACTGGGCGTTATGACGGCCGCTCCGATGACGATGATCAGGATCGCCCAGCGTCGCCCCCTGGCGAGCTGTCTGGAAGTGATGATCCCGGCGGCCGCTGCTGCAAAGAGGAAGACCGGGAAGAGAAAGGCGAGGCCGAAAGCGAGCAGGAAGCGAAGTGTGAACGAGTAATAGTCGCCGAGTCGGAGGTTGGTTTCCACATCCGGGAAGATCTGTAGGAGGAACTCGAGCCCACGGGGCAGCGTGAGATATCCGAAGACGACGCCTGCCACGAAGAGGACGACGAGGGCGCTCACAATGGGCCAAGCCCAGTTGCGCTCCTTCGAAGTGAGGGCGGGTTGGATGAAGGCCCATACCTGATACAGGACCACGGGGCTGGCCAGGATCACCCCACCGAAGAGCCCGATCCGCATCAAGACGCCCCATTGCTCGGTGGCGGCGAGAGTCTGTAACTCGTTTTCCGGCGCCGCCGCGTGGAACGGAGCCTCGAGTATGACGCGCAGCTGATCAGAGAAGATCAGGGCGACAGCGCCCCCAATCAACACGGCTATGAAGATTTTGACGACCCGCCAGCGCAACTCCTCGAGATGGGCGAGGATGGACTGGGGCTTGTCCTCGATCACTGCTGCGGGCCCTCTTCGGCTGCTTTCTTCTCGATCTCCTCGAGGTCTGCCATTGCGTCGGCCGGGGTGGGTCCAGAGATCGGCTTGGGCCCCTCCCAGTCGAGCCGGCTCACCCCTGACTCCTCGATTCCCTTGCGAACCTCGTCGGAGGATTTCTTCAGCTCGTCGAGTGGGGCTTTCAGGTCCTCACCGACCTGCTTGATATCGGCTACCTCGGCCTCGAGCCCTCGGCGCAGATCACGGGCCGCAGACCTCAGCTCCGCAGTCCACTCCCCCAGCTTTCTTGCCAGCTCGGGAAGCCTGGTCGGGCCGAACACAATGAGTGCGAGCAAGAGAATGATGATGATCTCGCCACCCTGGAGCATTCGGTTGAGGG
>JALDXP010000044.1:0-13271 GCA_032154885.1 Actinomycetota bacterium | reverse complement strand
TCAGAAAGGTCTGGTCGCGTCCGCGCATAGCCAGTCATTGTCTCATGCATGTCAATTCCGCCCTACGGGCGGCAAACGTACAACGCCCTTAGCCATACACTCCACACGTGCATTACGACCTCACCACCCTCCCCAACGGGCTTCGTGTCATCACCGAGCCCATGCCCTCCCTTCGCTCGGTTGCCCTCGGCTGCTGGGTCGACACCGGGACCCGCGACGAGTTGCCCAATGAGCACGGCGCCTCCCACTTCCTCGAGCATCTCCTCTTCAAGGGCTCGGAGAAGCTGTCCGCTCGTCAGGTGTCGGAGATCTTCGACGCAATCGGAGCGGAGTCCAATGCCTTCACCTCGAAGGAGAGCACCTGCTACTGGGTGAGGCTCCTCGATCAGGACCTGGGCACAGGATTCGATGTCCTGTCCGAGATGCTGCAGCGCCCCGCATTCCGGCAGAACGAGATCGACGCCGAGCGTCAGGTGGTCATCGAAGAGATCAACATGAACGATGACGACCCCGACGACGTCGCCTTCGAGAACTTCACGATGGCCGTGTTCGTCGACCATCCGCTCGAGTCCCCCGTGCTGGGAACACGCGAATCGATACGAGCCATGTCCCGGGACGACATCCTCGGCTATTGGAAGAGGCGGTACGGGGCAGGGTCCATGGTGGTGGCAGCAGCCGGCTCGATCGATCACGAGGCCGTCGTAGACATGGTGGCCGAACGGTTCGGCGACTGGTCAGGGGAGACCGTGGAGCATGAGCAGGCCGAAGCCGCTCCCTCGCCCGTGGTCAAGATCACACATCGGGAAACGGAGCAGGCCCACCTCGTCATCGGGGGCAAAGGACTAACCAAGAGCGACGAGAGGCGATGGGCGTTCGAGGTGCTCAACCACGTCATGGGCTCCGGCATGTCCTCCCGGCTCTTCCGGGAGATCCGGGAAGAGCGAGGCCTGGCCTACGCGGTGTACGGCTTCAAGATGGCGTATGCCGACGCCGGTGCCTGGGGTGTCTACGTCGGGACTACGCCGAGCCAGACCGAAACCGCGATGGGCGTGATCCGTGAGGAGCTCGACAAGGTCGTCGAGGAGGGAATCACAGTCGAGGAGCTGGAGCGTGCCAAGGGCTCGATGCGTGGTGGCCTGGCCCTCGCCATGGAGGATCCGAATAGTCGGATGGTGAGGTTGGGCCGGGACGAGCTCGCGGGCATGCCCCATCTGTCAGTTGACGAGCGGCTGGCCAAATTGGAGGCAGTCGGCCTCGAGGAGGTCCAGGCCATCGCCTCGGATATGTACCGGGGTCAGCGCATGATCGGCGCCGTCGGGCCTTACGAGGAAGGCGAGTTGGATCAATACCTGGCGGTCTGACTAGCCGTCGAGATCGAAGACGATCGTCTTCGGCTTCTCTCCGAATTCGATCACGCCGGCCGAGCCATCAGCGGGGCGCTGGATCACCAGGGAGCCACCCAGCTCGCTGCCGTTCTCGGTGGTCGGCCAGCCTTCGACCCGGTACATCGCCACCGAGCCGGTGAGAGCGGTCCACAGCACGGTCCGGTTGCCCTGCAGGATCTGCACCACCTCTTCCGCCCCGTCGACGGGGCGTAGATCCGCTCCGGGACTATCCGCCGAGAAGAATGCCGTGGCGCCGAGCGAGGTTGCCGTCAGTAGCAGGACAGCTGCCAATGCGGAGAGACTTCGAACCCGGAGCACCTCGATCATTGAAGCCGGGACCCTGACCCAGCGGGCATCTCTAGACGGACAATTCGACTAACTGCGAAAGGACTAGTCCGTAGATCAGGAAGACGGCGAGAATGGCAACGAGGGGCCCCCAGGGCTGGATTCGACGGTTGGATGCATAGCGTGCGACTCCGAACCCCACCACGACCCACAGGATCACATCGAGCGGCCATGCCACGATGACCGAGTCGCTGAAGATCCCGAACAGCGCCGATATCGGCCCACCGGCATAGAGAAGCGTGAGCCCGAGGGTCTCGCAGAGCCCGGCGCAGACATCGCGATTGATCATGGTCAGCCCGGTGGCGAAGAAGACGATCCCGAAGGCGAGCAGGAATACGGTGGAGAGCGCCGCGTCCCGACAACTGATGCCTTCAGATTTGCTTGCCACGGTCGCCTTCAGATTGGGCCGGCGATGGTAAGCCAACGAAGAAACTCTCAATCCGGGTACCTTTTCCCCCACCGATCGGAGTCCCTATGGAACTGAGAGAAATCCTGCTGGTGCTGCACATTGCCGCTGCGGGCACATGGCTCGGGGCCAACCTCGTCCAGGCGGTCGCGCCTTCGATGTCGGCCAAGATCGGCCCTGCCGCCGCCGCCGGCTGGTTTCGCGTCGCGGCGGGCCTCTCGACCCGTCTTTACATGCCGGCTGCCATCGTCCTGCTCGCCACCGGGATCTGGATGGTCCTGATCACCGAGGCATTCGGATTCGGCGCCACCTTCGTGACCATCGGTTTCGCCATGATCGTCATCGGCACCCTGCTTGGCATCTTCGTCTTCGAACGTGGCTCGGTTAAGGCAGCCGACGCAATCGATTCCGGTGATCAGGAAGCGGCCAAGGCAGCCAGGGGACGGCTGGCCGGCTTCGGGATCCTCGATACCGTCCTCCTGCTGTTCACGATCACGGCGATGGTGCTCCGCCTCGGAGCCTGACCGGGTCGGACATGAGCCGGCGCGCCTTCCTCATCACGATCCTCCTGTTGCTTGCCGGCTGCACGTCTGTCGAGGGCGGCGGTGAAGGAGTGGGGGATATCGCGGCCACCACGACTGTGCCCGGGGTCCAGCTTCTCGGGAAGGTGACCGACCCCAACGGCACTCCCGTTCCCCGGGCGACGGTAACGGTGGGGGCGAGTTCGGCCGTCACCGCCCCGGACGGATGGTTCGACATGCTCGCCACTCCAGGGCCGCTCGTGGTCGACAAGCCTGCCTGGGCGGAGAAGGAGGCGGCCTGGGACGGCTCCAATGGGTTCACCCAGGTGGCGATCGAACCCCTTCGTCTCCGCGCGTTGAGGGTGGGGGCGGAGGCCGCCGGCGACGACGAGAGGTTCGCCGCGATGCTGGCCCTGGCCGATGAGACCGCCGTCAACGCCTTCGTCTTCGATACCAAGCAGGAAGGCGGAAAGGTCTTCTACGAGACCGAGGTGACCGACGCCCACGAGTCGGGCGCTGTCGTGAATGTCTACGACCCGGCGGAGCGAATCGCCCAGGCCAAGGAGCACGATCTGTACGCGATCACCCGCATCGTCACATTCGAGGACTCGTACCGGGCGGCATTCCGGCCCGAACAGGCGTATGACGGGAAATGGATCAACCCGACCGATGCCAAATCCTGGGAGTACCCGATCGCGTTGGGGGTGGAGGCGTGCCGACTCGGGTTCGATGAGGTCCAGTTCGACTACGTCCGGTTCCCCTCGGAGGATGCGGCACAGATCAGTGGTCAGCTCGAGATGACGGAAGAGGAGCGGACGACCGTGATCGAGGGCTTTCTCCGAGCGGCGCGGGAGAGGATCCATGCCGAGGGATGTGCAATGAGCGCAGACGTGTTCGCCATCGTGGTCTCGGCCACCAACGATCAGGGGATCGGTCAGCGGCCCGAAGAGTTGACACGTCAACTCGATGCCTTCAGCCCCATGGTCTACCCAAGTCACTACTCACCGGGCTGGCTGGGCTTCGACGACCCCAACGAGCACCCCTACGACGTCACCTCGGATGCCATCCAGGACGCCCAAGAGCGCATCGAGCAGGGTGTCGTCTTGCGGCCGTGGCTGCAGGCGTTCTGGTGGACCAACGAGCAGATCAGGACTTCCATACAGGCAGCGGAGGATCTCGGCGTGGGCTGGATCCTGTGGAACGCAGTGAGCAACTTCGACCGTGCCGCCCTTCCCACCGACGCCGAGCTGGCCGCTTCCTAGGGACCCCTCCGGCCCTTCGGGCCACCTCCCCCAAGAACCCCAATGTCGCTTCCCTCCTGGGGGAGGAATATCACTCGCTCCGACCCGTTCTCACGTCGGGAGCGCCCATGCGCGCCGCGTCGGCGGTGTTGTCGTCAGGCTGGCCCTGCGATTCTCGTTCGGCCGCCACCCGCGCCCTGTAATGATCGATTTCCCGCGTGAACGATGCTTCGTCCCAGCCGAGGATGGGCCCGATTATGCGGCTCGCTTCCTCGGAGGCGCTCAGACCCCGATCATGAGTCTCGATCGAGATCCTCGTGCGACGGGTGAGGACATCGTCGAGATGCAGGGCACCTTCCTCCAGGGCTGCCAGCGCGATCTCGGCACGCAGATAGGGGACCTCGTCGACGAGGGGCTCACCCAGCGACGGGTCTGAATCGACAAGCGCGGCCAGGCTCCCTACTTCGGAGCCGTACCGTCCCAGGAGTCGCACGGGATCGGGGAGACCGATCCGTGACGGATCGTCCATCAGCTCGGCCCATCCGCGTGCGCCGACCAGCGCGATCTCGTGGGTACGGGATTGGGGCACCGTCATCCCGAGCTCCGCGACCGCGGCATCGACCGCGTCGCGGGCCATGATCCGGTAGGTGGTGTACTTGCCACCGGCGACGCTGACGAGCCCGGTGGCCGACACCGTGACAGCATGCTCCCGGCTCAGCATGCTCGTGTCATCCGACTCCCCGGTGAGAAGGGGGCGTAGCCCGGCATACACGCCGACGATGTCCTCCGAGGTGAGAGGGTCGGCGAGAACGCTGTTCACCGTGGTCAGGAGATAGTCGATGTCGCTGCTGCAGGCGGCAGGATGCGCCCGTCGGAGGTCCCAGGGAGTGTCGGTCGTACCGAGGATCCAGTGCCGATCCCAGGGGATGACGAAAAGCACGCTCTTCTCCGTCCGCAGGATCAACCCGGTGTCGGACCGAACGCGGTCTCGCGGCACGACGATGTGGACCCCCTTGGATGCCTTGACATCGAGCCCGCTGTCCCCGGCCATCGCCTGGATGTCGTCGCTCCAGACGCCGGTGGCGTTGATGACACTCCGGGCCTTGACCCGAATTTCTCTGCCGTCCTCGAGGTCAGTGACCTCGATGCCTGAGACGCGCCCGGCTTCGAGGATGAGCGACCGGGCTCTGGCGCTGCTGGCGAGCAGAGCACCGTGGGCGCATGCCGTGCGGGCCAACATGAGGGTGTGGCGAGCGTCGTCGACCACGGCATCCCAGTACCTGACAGCGCCCACCAGATCGCTCCCGGCCAGTGCCGGCGCCATCTCGAGAGCCCCCTTGCGAGTCAGATGGGTGTGGCGGGGCAGGGGGCTGTCGGCGGCCGAGGCGAACATGTCGTAGAGGAGGACGCCTGCGCCGACGTAGAGGCGCTCCCAAACTCGGTGTTGCAGCGGGTAGAGGAATGAGACCGGCTCGGCGAGATGTGGGCAGAGACGGTTGAGCATGAGGTTCCTCTCGGCCAGCGCTTCGCGCACCAGTGTGAAATTCCGCTGCTCCAGATACCTCAGCCCGCCGTGGAACAGTTTGCTCGAGCGACTCGACGTCCCCGATGAGTAGTCCCGCTGCTCGACGAGCGCGACCGACAGTCCCCGTGTGGCAGCGTCGAGGGCAACCCCGCATCCGGTCACTCCACCCCCGATGACGACGACATCGAGGGTTTCCTCGCCCATCCGACCCAGATGAGCCCTGCGCTGGGCGGGGTTGAGGCTGGAAGAGGCTGGCCTTCGATTACGTACCATCGCATCCATGAGCGGTCATATGAAGATTGGCATACAGCTTCCCGAAGTAGAGCGCCAGGTGTCTTGGCGGGAGATGCGCGAGATCGCGAACACCGCCGAGCAGGTTGGATTCGACTCGATATGGGTGGGCGACCACCTCCTCTTTCGCGATGCGGTGACCGGGGTGCGTGGCCCGTTGGAGGCGTGGTCGCTGCTGGCCGCTCTCGGTGAGGCCACCGAGAAAGTCCTCATCGGGCCGCTCGTGGCAGCCACCTCGTTCCACAATCCGGCGATGATCGCCAAGAAGGCGGCCACTGTCGATGACATCAGCGGTGGCCGGCTGGTGCTTGGTCTGGGTGCCGGCTGGAACCAGCCCGAATACGCCGCCTTCGGCTTTCCCTTCGACAATCGCGTGTCGCGTTTCGAGGAGGCATTCACCATCATCCGAACCCTGATCAAGGAGGGCTCGATCGATCACCATGGCCCGTTCTACACCCATCGGGAAATGGAGCTGCTGCCGAGAGCCCGAAACGACATGCCGCTGCTGATCGGATCGAATGGGCCGCGGATGCTGAGGATCGCCGCCCCGCATGTCGATCTCTGGAACAGCTGGTACACCGGTTTCGACAATGATCCCGCGGGTCTCCCACCGCTCATGAGCACCGTCGACGAAGCTTGTCGCCAGGTCGGTCGTGATCCGGCCGAAGTGGGTCGGACGACCGCGGTTCTGGTTCAGCTGGAGCGTGGCACCGGCCGGATCGCGGGCAGCAGCGAACGACCCGACGTGCAACCGATCCGAGGCTCGACATCGGAGATGGCCGAGTCGTTGGCGCGTTTCGGGGCGGCGGGCATCACTCATGTACAGGTTGTCCTCGACCCGATCGATGCCCGCGCCGTCACCGAGCTGGGGGAGGTCCTGGCGCTACTCCCATGAGTAGCTTCTCGATCTGACCGCCATCGACCTCGCTGAACGGGAAGGAGACAGCATGGCCAATCTGCGCATCACCCGGCTCGGGCATGGGGGAGTCCTCTATCGATCGCCGGATGATTCCTGGATCTGGGTCGATCGCTGGACCGGCGCCCCCAACTATGCCGAGGAGTACCGGACAGCCGAGAAAGTCGACGTCGTGGCTCCCACCCACTGCCATTTCGACCACGTCGGGGAAGATTGCTCCGATCTGGTCGAGCTGGCCGAGATCGTCGGATCCATCGTGATCGGATCACACGAGATGTCCATCTGGCTTGGATCCCGCGGGATCGAGTCGATCGGGATGAACAACGGCGGGACTGTGGAGGCAGGAGGGGTGAAGTTCACGATGGTCCACGCCGACCACAGCGGCGGTGCCACGCTCGGAACCGGGAGCGACCAGGTGACACGCGATCTCGGGTGCTGGGGATGGATCCTCGAGTTCGAGGATGGCACGGTCGTCTACCAATCCGGCGACACCGATCTGTTCGGTGACATGGCTCTGATCGGCGAGCGCTACAGCCCGAGCATCGGCGTCTTCCCGATCGGTGGCCACTACACGATGGGCCCACGCGGCGCCGGCCGGGCGGCCGATATGGCGGGAGTGTCGACAGTGATCCCTATCCATTACGCGACTTTCCCCATCCTGACCGGTACCCCCGACGAGCTTCGCGAGCACACCAGAGCTGAAGTCGTGGCTCTGGAACCTGGCGAGACCTGGGGGGAGTGAGCTAGCTCTCCGCCTTCGAGACGGCGGGAACGGGGCGACGCGCCGATCTGAAAGTCAGGACCAGGAAAAACAGCACGATCGGGATGACAGCCATGGTCGCCGAACCCGATGTGTTCGCGTGGTAGCTGACGAGAAGACCCAGGACGACCGACAGGGCCCCGATCGCAGCCGCCGTTGCCATCATCGAGGGCACCCGCTTGACGAGAAGGGCAGCTGTGGCCGGCGGGCCGACGAGGAGCCCGAACACCAGAAGGGTCCCGACGGTCTGGAATGACCCGACGATCGACAACGTGATCAGAGAGAGCAGGGCGATATGGGTCATCCCTGGTCGCAGCCCGAACAGACTGGCCTTTTGCTCGTTGAAGGAGAGCACCAGGAAATGGCGATAGAAGACGATGGTCATCGCCACGACGATCACGGCAACTACAGCCAGCGCGATGAGGTCTCCGCTGGTGACGCCCAGGGCGTCACCGAACAGAATGGTTGACAGGTTGACGGCGAAGGAATCGGTCCTCGAGATCAGGATCACGCCGAGGCCGAGCATTCCGACGAACAGAAGGCCGATACCGGTGTCCTCCGAGAACCCGGTCTGGCGGTGGACGAAGTTGATTCCGCCGATCATCGCGATAGCGGCCAGCACGGCGCCGATGAGGACGTTGAAGTCGAAGATGATGGCGATAGCGATGCCGGGGACTACACCATGGACCAAGGCGTCGCCGAGAAAGGTCATACCCCGGATGACGACCCAGGTGCCGACCACCGAGAGGGCCAGGGCGGCGAGGACACCGGCAACGAGGGCCCTCTGTTGGAAGGCGAGTTCGAAAGGCTCGATCAGCCAGTCCATGAGGTCGAAGCTACCGGGTCATCCCAGCGCCTCCGAGATTCTCCGAGCGTTGGTGAGAAGCATCTCCGAGAGCGTTTCGGCCCCCGATCCCGGCTCACCCAGTGATTCGGTGAACACCTCCACGACCTCGACATCGTCGCCGAGCTCTGCGGCCACCGCCTCCGCGAGTGCGGTCGGCCGAGTCGTCTCGGCGAAGATCGCACTGGTGCCCGATTGCTCCATGACCTCGACCAAATCGGCGAGCTCCGCCGAGGATGGCTCGGTGAGCGTGGAACCACCAGGGATCACCACGCCGATTATCTCGAACCCGTAACGGGCGGCGAAGTACCCGAATGCCTCATGGTTCGTCACCATTTCCCGATGACCCTGCGGCACGACGGCGAGGAGCTCGTCTATTTCCCCATCGGACGACTCCATCCCGGCGGCGTACGAAGCGGCGCGTTCCTGCCAGCCACCGGGGTGGTGTGCATCGAGTGCATCGGCCACGGCGAGCGCCGCATCGCCGACCCGAATGGGGTCCATCCAAAAATGGGGGTCGAGGGCGCCGCCATCACGGAACTCGATCGGCTCCACCATGGGAGCCAGCTCCAGCACCTGGACCCCGTCGGCCGCCACGGATTCGAGCACGTCCTCCATTCCGGCCTCGAGGCCCAACCCGTTGGCGAGCACCAGGTCGGCGGTCGCCAGCAGGCTCGCCTGCTGAGATGAGGGGGAAAAGTCGTGCGCGTCGACTCCGATCGGGATCAGCACCTCCACTACCCCTTCATCACCAACCACTCCGGCTGCGATGTCACCCACAATCGATGTGGTGGCGACGACGGCGAGGCCGTCTTCAGCCTCTTCTGGCCCACCGACGCAGGCGGCGAGAGCCAGGATTACAAGCACGAACCTGGCGGCGTTTCTCATCCTCTGCCTATAATGAGAATCATTATCAACGAGGATAGGATCGGGTATTTGACAATGCCAGTTCAGGACCGACAGATCGAGGAGCGGCTCGCCGAAGCGGGTGTTCGCTACACATCGGGGAGACGGCGCGTCGTATCCGCCCTTGAACGGGTGGACGGGCCTCTGTCGGCAGCCGAGCTTCATCTGGAGATGGGAGGGGCAGTGCCGGTGTCCTCGGTGTACCGGTCGCTGGCTGTGCTCGAGGAGGCGGGTGTGGTCGAGCCCCATCACGGCGCAAGGGGGATCACCAGATATGAGATGGCGGAGTGGCTGGCCGGTCACCACCACCATCTCGTGTGCATCGAGTGCGGGGCGGTCGAGGACGTCGAGCTCCCGGGGCCGCTGGAAGCGGAGTTGGAGCGTCTCGTTGGCCAGGTTTCGGGCTTGGCCTCGTTCTCGGCCGGCGGGCATTCGCTCGAGGTAGATGGCCGTTGCGCGAGATGCCGGTGAGGCCCGTGGCCGTCAGAGCGGACGATCTGGTTCTGGCGTACGGCCTGAACATCGCTCTGGCCACGTCGTCCTTCGAGATCCCGAAGGGTGGGATCACCGTCTTGATCGGGCCCAACGGATCGGGGAAGTCGACCCTCCTCGGCGCCATGGCGGGCCTCATCGATCCGATCGGCGGGTCGATCGAGGTGCTCGGACCGAAAGGTTCCGAGCAGAGGATCTCCTATGTGTTGCAGAGCACCAAGGTCAACGACACGTTGCCGGTGACCGTCAGGGAAGTAGTGACGATGGGTAGATACGCCGGCTCCAACGCACGTCGCCTGGATGCTGGGGATTACGTGGCCGTGGACGAGGCGATGGGGCGAATGGGCATCAGCCACCTCGCCGGACGGCACTTACGCGAGCTGTCAGGAGGGCAACGCCAGCGGGTCCTGGTGGCACAGGGTCTTGCCCAGGAGCACGAGATCCTGCTCCTCGACGAGCCCTTGACGGGTCTGGACCTGACCTCCGCCCAGGCCATCGACAATGTCATTCACGATGAGACCGAGACCGGGTGCACGATCGTCATGACGACCCACGACCTCGCTGAGGCCCAGGTGGCCGATCACGTGGTTCTGCTATCGGGCCGCGTTGTCGCTTCGGGCGCCGCCGAAGAAGTGCTGACAGTGGAGAATCTGACCGCCGCCTACGGGCCCAATCTCCTCCATGTCGAGGGGGAGAGGCTGTTCATCGACGATCCAGCTCACCGCCCCGTCCCCGGGCGGCATGATCACCGGGATCGGTCGGTCTGACCCGCAGGGGTGTGAGCGACGGTGTCGATTGGGCGTCGCTCAGCGACGCGGCCCGCGCTCCTCGCGTGGCCTCGCCTCGTTTACCTTGAGGTTCCGCCCGTTGTAGTCAGCGCCGTCGAGCTCCTCGATGGCCTTTGCGCCGGCGTCGTTCGCCATCTCGACGAATCCGAAGCCGCGGGAGCGGCCGGTCTCACGATCGTTGATGATCGCAGCGTTGTCCACTGCCCCGTACTCACCGAACAGGGTCTCGAGATCGGCGGCCGTTGTGGTGAAGGGAAGGTTCCCCACGTAGATGTTCATGACTCCCGTCATCCTTTCTAATTGAAGGACCTCTTGGCAGCCCTTCGCCATGTGTCCGGTACGACCCTGCCCTCGATCCGGTCGCAATGCTGGACGGGAAGCCAACGAGTCGCCGCCGAAGCAGCGGGCGGAACGCTAGTGGAAATCGATCGAATGTGTACCGAAATCGATCAACCCTCGATGATGGTCACTTTGTTGATGACCACTTCCGATTCGGGCCTGTCCCCGCGATCGGTCGCGGTGGTCGCGATCGAATCCACCGCCTCCATACCGGACGTCACCTTCCCAAAGATGGTGTAGGAGTGAGGCAGGCCGACGTCGCTGTGGCAGATGAAGAACTGGGAGCCGTTGGTGTTGGGCCCGGCGTTGGCCATGGCCACCGTCCCCCGCGAATAGCTACCCGGGCCCTCGATCTCGTCGCGGAACTTGTAGCCAGGGCCACCGGTTCCGGTGCCGGTCGGGTCACCGCCCTGGATCATGAAGTTCTCGATGACTCGATGAAAGATGACTCCGTCGTAGTACCCATCGCGGGCCAGGAAGACGAAGTTGTTGACGGTCTGGGGTGAGCGAGCGGGGTCGAGCTCGATGACGATCTCGCCGTGATTGGTGTCGAGGGTCGCGGTGTAGCTCTTGTCGAGTTCGATGGTGAGTTCGGGGGGAGACGAGTATTGGTCGGCCACGTGGCCTCTCTTTCTGTGGTGGAACGTGGAGCGTATGGCCTTCGATCAAGCCGCCCCGACGTAGGCGGGGGTGTTGCCTGGCTTCCACTTGATCGAGCAGCCCATCGAGGGCCATTGCTCGGAGCTTGCCGGCCGCCCTGACAGGACCGCGTTGACAGCGGCGCGCAGGTCGGCGCCGGTGACCGCGATCCCGCTGTTTGGCCTCGACTCGTCGAATCGGCCTCGATAGGCCAACTCTCGATTCGAGTCGAACAGGAAGAAGTCGGGCGTGCACATGGCCGTATAGGCGGCAGCCACACGCTGGTCGGTGTCGAACAGGTAGGGGAAGGTGTAGCCGTAGCGAACGGCTTCCTTTCTCATCGCATCGGGGCCGTCGTCCGGATACTGGTCGGCGTCGTTGGCGGATATCGCCACGATCCCGAGATCGGAGTCCTGGTAGTCCATCCCGAAGCGCGCCAATTCGTCGCGGACGTGCTGGACGTAGGGGCAGTGATTACAGATGAACATGACGAGCATGCCCTTCGAGCCGTCGAAATCGCCAAGCGAGACGTCTCGTTCCGAGACGACATCTCGGAGGGTGAAATCGGGTGCCTTCGTTCCGAGCGGGAGCATCGTTGAGGTAGCAGCCATGGCGCCAGTCTAAGGGTGGTGCATGCCTCCGATTACCTCGCCGAATGCCTCGATGCTGCCGTCGAGATGCACGTCGGGTATTGCGACCATGGAATGGCTCGCACCGGCTGCCTGATAGCCGGCCAGGTGATCGAGCTGGTCTTCGATCGTCCCGGCATTGTGTCGGGCCATGAACGCCTCGGCCGACAAGTTTCGCCCTCGCAGCAGCTCGACCCGCTCACGCAAGGTCTCCCGGTCTGATGCCACCATCACATTGACCAGGTGCGAGACCTCGATCTCCGCAGGGTCCCGCTCGACCTCTGCACAATGCTGGTGAAGTACGCCCACCTTGCGCCGGATGACGTCGGGACGGCCGAAGATATTGCAGGCGTCGGCATATCTGGCGACCAGCCCAAGCGTCTGCTTCTCGCCGGACCCCCCGATGAGGATCGGGATTCGGTCCTGGATCGGTCGGGGATAACAGATCAGCTCTGGTGCCGAGAACGTGGTGCCCGAGAATGATGGCGAGCCCTTGCCCCATAGGAGAGGGAGCATGCGAAGGGTGTCTTCCAGTTGCTCGTAACGGGCCGGGACAGGTGGGAACGGGATCCCATAGCCCTCATGCTCCTCCCGGTCCCATCCGATGCCCAGACCAAGGTTCACCCGACCCCCGGAGAGGACATCGAGGGTGGCCACCGTCTTCCCCAGGACCACAGGATGGCGGTGCCCGATCCCGGTAACCAGCGTCCCCAGCCTGATCCTGCTGGTGACTCCGGCCAGGAATGCAAGCGCGGTGTACGCCTCCGGAATGTCCTCCCATTGCCGCCCGACCTGGGGGATCTGACGGAAGTGGTCCATCACCCACAGGTCGTCGAATCCGGCCGCTTCGGCCCGAGAGGCGATCGAGGCAAGACGGGGTGCCATCTGGGAGCGATCCTCGCCCCAGTCGAATCTGTTGATCACGAGCCCGAAACGATGTCCCAACGTGGCCGATTGGCCCTCTGCTGCTTCCTCCTTCGCAACAGCGATCGAGGGGGCCACCAGGGCGACGGGCTGTTCGACGATTACGCGGTCGAACCCATCATCGTCGATCTCCAACCGGACCGCCCGAAACCTGCTGAGCTGCTTGTCGAGGACCGACTTCGGGATGGGCCTGGGGCGCTCCGTGTTGCGGGCCCGGGCTCGATCCTGCGGGGTGTCGAACACGACGGCGAAGGCGGGGAGCCCCGCCTCGTGGGCCAGACCCGCCCATCGTCGTCGATTGTCCCGGTCGAAGCCGAGGG
>JALDXP010000043.1:0-13567 GCA_032154885.1 Actinomycetota bacterium | reverse complement strand
ACCACCACCCCGACCACGGACGAATCAGATTCCGCAAACCAGCCCTCCGCGGGCCGCCTCCTGGCTGATCAGCCATAATCCAGGCATGATCGTCACCCGTCTCGGACACGCCTGTCTCCTGGTCGAGTCCCCGTCCACCCGCCTCCTGATCGATCCCGGAACCTTCTCCGATACCTGGCACGACCTCACCGATCTCGATGCGATCCTCCTTACGCACCAGCACCCGGACCATTTCGATGCTGACCACGTCGAGACCGTCATCGCTGCCAACCCCGGAGCACGTCTCATCGTCGAGCCGGCCGTGGCCAAGATCCTCTCCGAGCAATCCCCGCACGCCGCTCTCGTCGGCGAAAAGGTGGATCTCGGGAGTGTCACCGTCGAAGTGGTGGGGGGTGAGCACGCCGTGGTCCACGATCGCATCCCCGCAGTTGGCAACGTGGGGTACATCATCCGCGAGACCGGTGGACCTACGCTGTTCCATCCCGGCGACTGTTACGACATCACCCCTTCGGGAATCGATCTCCTGGCCCTGCCCTTCGTCGCCCCTTGGGCCAAGACGGCGATGACTATCGACTTCGCCAACGCGGTGAAGCCCGAGCGGGCCATCCCCATCCACGACGTCTTCCTCAATGAGATCGGCCGTTCCACCTGGATGCGTATCTGCCGGGGCGTCATCGACGAGACAATCGTCATCGACGACCCTGCGCTCGGCGATCCGTATACCGTCTAGAGCATGGCCACCGAACCAACCTTCCTGACCTGGCTCCTCAAGCTCGCCAATCGCATAAACCCGCTGACCAGCGGGCCAGAAGCACCTTTGGTGACGGGCGCCGCCCTCGATTCCTTCGGACCTTCTCTGATGCCTCGCTCGTCGGTCCACCAGGGCATCGCTGGTGGTCTTGCAGTGATCTCGGCTCGCGCCATCGGTCTCTCCGTCGACAGGGTGGTCCGGTTGGTTGCCCCGGAGACAGCGCCACTGGCGTGGCGGATAGGTGCACGGGCTGTTGTCGCCGGTGGGGGCGCTGCCCTGGGGCGTATTTCCGAGACCGAGGACGAGTCCACGGCCAGAGCATCGCTCCGCAGCACGGGGAAGCTCATCAACGTTGCCGCCATCGGGGGGATCATCTACGAGGCAGCCTCCGACGTCAGCGAGAAGGTCGACTCACCGATCGTGCCGATCATCACCGGTCTTGGCGGGTTCGGATACGCCATGACGAGATGGTCGAGGGAGTTGGACACCCGGCAGGGGGTGGTGGCGAAATGGACCGCCGAGGACAAGCCGGCCAACATCTTCGCCTCCGTTGCCATCGCCGCCGCAGTCGCCAATGGTGGACGCGCCCTGGGGAAGGGATACGCCTCCTCCCGACGCTCCATGGTCGGATACATGGGCGAAGGCGTGGGACATACAGTCATCGGCCGGGCCATGAACCTCGCCCTGTGGAGTGTCGGCGCCGTGGCGCTCTATCAGGGACTGGTCACGAGGATCTCCAGGAGCAACTCCAAGATCGAGACCGCCTTCGCCACGCCGCCTAGCAACGAACATGTTTCCGGAGGGCCCAACAGCATCTCGCCATATGCGCAATTAGGGCTCCAGGGCCGCCGCTACGTCTCCGAGGTCGTCACCCCCGAAGTCATCGAGCAGACGATGGGTCAACCTGCGGTGGCCCACCCGATCCGCGCCTACGTTGGTGTGGAGAACGAGCCTGTGTACGCCACCGGGCGATCAGAGCTCGCACTCAACGAGATGGAGCGCCTCGGCGCCTTCGATCGGAGCTATCTCCTTCTCGTCTCCCCAACCGGGACCGGTTGGGTAGATCACACAATGATCGAGACGGCCGAGATCCTGACCCGTGGAGACATCGCCACCGTCTGCATCCAATACGGCAAGGCGCCGTCCTTCCTGGAGGTACAAGGAGTCTCCCTCGGGCGGGCCCAATTCAGGCAGTTGCTCTGGGGCGTGAAGCAAAGGCTGAGGGCGGTGCCTGAGGAGAAGCGGCCCAAAGTCCTGGTTTTCGGTGAGAGTCTCGGGGCTTGGTCGAGCTCCGACGTGGTGATGCACCAGGGCATCGCCGGCTTCGATCATTACGGCATCCACCGCGCCCTTTGGTTTGGCCTGCCCGGCCTGGCCCGGTGGTCGAAAACGGGAATGCGCGAAGGGCGCAACCGTCTGACACCAGAGGGAACCGTCGCTCCTTTCGACCACCTCGAGCAGTACCAGGCGCTGAGCAAGGATGAGCGGCAGAAGATGCGGGCAGTGATCGTCGATCACGACAACGACCCGATCGCTCAGTTGTCACTGCGGATAGCCGTCAAGAGACCGCCGTGGCTCGATGGGAGGCGTGGCCGTGGAGTGCCGGAGTCGATGAAATGGGCCCCGATGATCACCTTCACGCAGGTTCTCGTCGACGCCATGAACGCCATGGTGACCATCCCGGGCCAGTTCAAGTCGTTCGGGCACGACTACCGGGCGGACACCGCCGCATTCGTTCAAGCCGCTTACGACCTGCCCGAGGTGACCGAGAAGCAGATGGCTGCCCTTCACGACACCTTGGTTCGTCGCGAACTCGATCGAGCCGCCCGGATCAAGGCCGGCCAGGATGCGGGCCGTGAGGACACGATGGGCCGGGTCGCGTCCGACACCCAATAGTCACTTACTTCCCTTTCAGCTTCTTCTCGGTTCTCTCCTTGACCGTCCGTCCGATGACGAAGTTGAGGAGGCCGAGGATGAAGCTCACTCCGGCGATGACGAAGAACATCGTGAAGATCTTCGAGACGTCGGTGGTTGGACTGAAGTCCCCGTAACCGATGGTCGTCAATGTGATCACCGTGAAATAGAGCGAGTCGAGCACGCGCCATCCTTCTACCACGGAGTAGAAAACGGTCCCGGTGGCCACGATGGCCATCGCCCCGACTATGAGCACCCGCCCTGCGGGCTCGGCCCAAACCTCACGGAACGTCTTGAAGACCGCTCTGATCACACAGACAAGTTAGAACTGCAGGTCGACGCTTTCGGGTATCAGCTCGTGAGGTCATCGACGGTGTTGCGAGCCCTTCGCTCCCTGGTCTCGGGTTTCTTCGCCTCGGCCACATGAAGCGCATGCTCACGACGGTGGGAGTAGCTCAGAGCCTCGAATGCGTCGCGGGCGGCAGGGTTGGCCTCGAGGAGCCTGGCCAACTCGACGGGGACCTCGACTACTCGCTCGGCTTCGTCCCGCACGATCGTCACTTCGAGCTCGTCACCGTGGGCCTTGCCCAGACTCTCTCTGATCTCCTTGAGCACGCCGAGGACCGAGTTTCCTCCCATGCGCACGATGCTTCCCCGGTATTCGATCCCGTCGAAGGTGGCACGCACCGGGACGCGGCCGCCGCCACCAAGAGCTTCGATCACTTCGGGCGGTATTCGCACGTAGGCACCGCCGCGTGGTGCCTCCTCGAGGATCGCGACGAAACCGCTCAGGCCCGCTCCAGGGGCGCCCACGCCAGCAAGAGACGCTTCTTGCCCTGAGTGTCGAACATGACCTCGGCCTCGGCCAGCTCGCCGGCGCCCACCACCTCGCGGACCGTGCCCAGTCCCCATTTGTCGTGTCGGACCCGGTCGCCGGGCCCGATGTTCGCCGCGTCCACCGTGGTACGAGGGCCGCTGGCGGCGGCTCGCTCCGAAGCGCTGCGCCGCTGACGCTTCCCCGCTTTCTCCATGAGCCCGTCCGGGACTTCCGTGAGAAATCGAGAGGGCGGGTTGTAGTTGGAGCCGCCGAACAGCATCCTGCTCCAGGCCGAAGTGAGATAAAGACGGTCCTGGGCTCGGGTGATCCCGACATACGCAAGCCGGCGCTCCTCCTCGAGCTCGCTGGGATCACCGAGGGATCTCATGTGGGGAAACACGCCGTCCTCCATACCGACGATGAAAACGACCGGGAACTCGAGGCCCTTGGCCGTGTGAAGCGTCATCAGCGTCACAGCTCCGGCGCCTTCCTCCCATTCATCGATGTCGGCAACGAGCGCGGTGGACTCCAGGAACACTTCGAGACGTCGCAGGTTGTCGAGTTCGTCGAACTCCTCGTCGCCGATCACTGCACCCTCGTTCGACGTCTCGAACTCGGAGCCGACCCCGACGAGCTCGCGCAGGTTCTCGACCCGGCCCATCGCCTCGATGGTCTGCTCCGCCTCCAGAGCGGCCAGCATGCCCGTGTCGGTGAGCACCGACTCGACCCCAGCCTTGACACCTTCTTCCTCGGTCACTTCCCGCAAGTGATCCATGATGGCGACGAATTCGGCGATCGCAGTCTGGGCCCGGGCATTGAGTTGAGGTATGTCGCGCGCCCGGCGCAGCCCCTCCGCAAACCCGACCTTCTGCGATTGACTGAACCGGTCGACATGCGCGATCGTCGTGTCCCCGATCCCCCGTCGCGGCTCGTTGATGATCCGCTTCAATGAAACCTCGTCCGCCGGGTTGACCACCGCCCGCAGGTACGCAATGGCGTCCTTGATCTCCTTGCGGTCGTAGAACTTGACGGAGCCGACCACGGTGTAGGGCACGGCCCTCCTCACCAGGACGTCCTCGATGACTCGGGACATGGCATTGGTGCGATAGAAGACCGCCATGTCGGAGAGGTTGAAACCGTCGCCCTGGAGACGCTCGACCTCGTCGGCGATATAGCCGGCCTCGTCGTGTTCGTCCTCAGCCTCGTATCGGAGTATCGGGCCTCCCCGGCCCCGGTCCGACCACAGGTTCTTGGGTGTTCGTTTGGTGTTGTTGGAGATCACCGAGTTCGCCGCGTCGAGGATCGTCTCGGTGGACCGATAATTCTGGTCGAGGATGACGATGCGGGCGTCCGGGTAGTCGACTTCGAAATCCCTGATGTTGCGGATGTCGGCACCCCGGAACCTGTAGATCGACTGATCCGAGTCACCAACCACGCAGAGATTGCGATGACTGGCGGTCAGTTGCTTGACCAGCATGTATTGGGCGCGGTTGGTGTCCTGGTACTCGTCGACGAGCACGTAGCGGAAGCGCTCCTGATAGACGGCGAGCACATCCGGGAAGGCACCGAACAACTCCACTGTCACCATGAGGAGGTCGTCGAAATCCATCGCCGAGGCCTCGAGGAGACGCTGCTGGTAGAGGCGGTAGACGTCCGCTACCTGCTCGTGATAGAACCCGTCGCCCTGGTCGGCAAAGGCCTCGTAGTCGACCAACTCGTTCTTCGCTTTCGAGATCACAGCCTTCATCGCCCTCGGTGGGAAGCGCTTCGGATCGACATCGAGGTCTTTCAGGACCAGGTTGATCAGCCGGAGTGAATCGGCCTCGTCATAGATCGAGAACCCCGACCTGTACCCGAGTCGTGACGCTTCCCGACGCAGGATGCGCACACAGGCGGAATGAAACGTGGACACCCACATCGACCTGATGGCGCCCCCGACCAGCGAGCCGACGCGGCCCTTCATCTCATCTGCGGCTTTGTTGGTGAAGGTGATGGCCAGGATGGCATCGGGTGCGACCCTCAGATCGCGGATCAAGTGAGCGATCCGGTAGGTGAGGACCCGGGTCTTGCCCGACCCGGCGCCAGCGACCACCAGCACGGGGCCTTCGGTGGCCGCTACCGCCTCACGCTGTGAGGGGTTGAGGTCGGCGAAGAGTGGGGAATCCGCGGGGACATCGTCGAGAAACCACTCTGCTTGCATCGAGAGACGATGGTACCGGTGGCCGGCGAGGAAATCACACGCGTGTGATCAGTTGGCCAGCACCGAGTCGTCGCCCAGCTCCACCGATGCAGTGGCGTCGAGATCGATGACTTCGGGCGCATCCTCTTCGCCAAGGACCGCTCGACGGCGGAGCGGAAGCGAGAAGCAGAAGCGAGCGCCGGTGGGGAACCGTCGCTCATACCACACCTCGCCCCCCATGGCCCGGGCCAGTCTCCTGGCGATGGGGAGTCCGAGCCCGATCCCGGTCGCCTCTCTGGTGTCGCCTTTCGAGACTTGCTCGAAGTTGTCGAAGACGCGTTGGGTCTCCTCGTCGGGCACCCCCGGACCGTTGTCGGAGATCACGATGAGGTATTGGTCGCCGAGAACGAAGCCCTCGACCATCACCTGGTCCCCACCGTATTTTCGGGCATTCTCCATGAGGTTGCGGATGACCTGCTGAACCCTGCGGCGATCGGCCCGAACCCGCACACCGTCCGGGAGCGAGACCACAGCGCTCTTCCTCCCCCCGGTGGGGAACACCATCTTGGACACATCGGCCAGAAGGTCGCCTAAGTCGAACAGCTCGGGGTGGAATCGCAGCCGATCGGCCTCGAGACGGGGGATCACCAAGACGTCCTCGACGAGGTCGCCCAGATACATCGACTGTCGATTGATGATCCCGAGGAACTCGTCGACCTCCTCCTCGGGGAGGTCCTTCCAAGATTCGACCAGCGTGTCGGCGAATCCGGCGATCGACGTCAATGGGGTGCGGAGCTCGTGGCTCACCATCGCAACGAACTCGTCCTTGATCCGATGGGCCTCCTCGGAGAGACGCACGACCTCTCGCTCGCGTTGGCGCCCTTGTCGCGTGATCGTGATCGCCCAGATCACCCCGACGACCCCCACGAGGGCGAGGGCGATGGACCACCAACTCAGGGCATCAGGCAATTGGGCCACGTGACGTCTCTCTGTTTCGCCTCAGAAGCTACTGGAACCGGCCTCGAGGATGACCTCAACCGGCATCGACTCCCTCCTCGGAGCCGATCATCCGGCGCAGGGTGGCAGTGAGCACCCCCTGGCGAAGGTCGAACTTGTCCAGATAGGCATCGACCCCCGCCTCCCAAGCCGCTTGCTTCTCGTCCTGGGTGGCCACGCCAGACACCATCACGATCGGGACCCTCACATCCGATGCCCGCATCGCCCGGACGAGCTCTACACCGTTGGACCGTGGCATCGAGAAATCGATCACCATTGCCTCGAACTCATCGTTGGCCATGGCCATCAGTGCCTCTCGGGCTCCGGCGGCCACCTCCACGTCGAAACCGGCACCGTTCAAGGTCGCCGAGAGAAGCTGACGCACACCGGCCGAATCGTCGACGACCAGGATCCGGGGGCGATGGCCGACCAGGCCCGGACGCCGTTTGGCGAGATACCCGAGGAAGTTCGGGTCCAGCACCACAAGTACCTGGCCACCGCCGAGCAGCGCGGCGCCGGTGACGTGACCGGGGCCTTCGAGGATAGGACCCAGGTTCTTCACGGCGACACGGCGGCGATCGATCAATTCGTCGACGGTGATGGCGACCAGGCCGAACCGTGTGTTGATCACGAGGAGCTCGGATTCATCGGATGGGACGGAGACACCCATCGCCTTCGCCAGTGAGACACATGGGACCTCGCGACTCTGGAATCTGACCTCGCGACCGCCGTCGGTGGCGCTGATCTCGGCCCGCGAGAGCGGCATCGCCGCCTCGATCGAGGCCTCGGGCAGACCCCAGAACTGGTCTCCGGTCGCGACCACTACGACGTTCTGGAGGACCATGGAGAGTGGGAGGGTCATGGTCACCCTCGTCCCCATGCCCTCAGGGCTCTCCACGTGGACGACACCGTTGACCTTCTCAACGATGTCACGCACTGCGGCCAGCCCGTCACCAGCGCCTGAGAAGTCGGTCACCTCATCGGTGGTGGTGAAGCCCGGCTGGAACAGGATCGGGCTGAGGTCGGAGAAGACGAATGGGATGCCGCGTTCGGTGGCGACATCGGCCACCTGGTCCCAGTCGATTCCGGCGCCGTCGTCGGATACGGAAACCTCGACCCTCTCGTCGATGATCTCTGCGCCGACGCTCACCGTCCCGGTCGGTTTCTTGCCCGCGGCGATACGTACCGCCGTTGGCTCGATCCCGTGGTCGACCGCGTTCACCAGTAAATGGCGGAGCGGCTCTCGGAGAAGGTCGACGATCTGCCGGTCGAGCTGAACGTCGTCACCGATCAGATCGAATCGGACGTCCTTGCCCATCCGCCGCCCCAAATAGCGGACGAATTGGGGGAACGTGGCGGTGGCGTCCCTGAAAGGGATGTTGGCGAGGGCGACTGCCTGATCCTGGATCTCGGCGATCGATGCGGCCAGACGTTCCAGCTGCAGGCGCCAGGACTTGCGGAAAAGGGCAGGGTCCGACCCCTCGATGGACAAGAGCGACAGGTCGGCGAGGGCTTCGGAATCGAGCGAGACTTCGACAATCCGGTTGATGAGTCGGTACAACTCCCCGGTGTCCACCCTGGTCGAGCCCCCAAGCAGCGAGTCCGAGACCGAGGTGAGGAGGCCGCCGAGGCTTCCCGGCTCGGGCCGCCTCAAAGGAATCACTTCTGCCGGAGGCGACCAGACCGTCCCCTCGCTCGGCTCTTCTGCACGTTCCCCCGGGATCAGTTTGTCTGCGATCACGGCCAGCTCGATGTCGTCGGCGTCGAGCGAGGGGAGCAGCCTTCCGGAGCTGGCTTCCATGGCGACGACGACATCGTCCGGCGGGCGGTAACCCTCACCGATTTGTTTCCACAGATGCTCGAGCCGGGATGCAACTTCCTTGATCTCGTTGTAGCCGAGAAGACCGGCCGAGCCCTTGATGGTGTGGGCGTCCCGAATCAGATCCTGGAGCCGGCCATCTTCGAGCTCGTCATGGCGGAGGGCGATCGCGCCCGCGACCAAGCGGCCGGAACGTTCTTCCAGCTCATCGCGGAATATCCGCGTCAGTTCGGGGGTGTTGAGGTCCAATCTGGATCCGGTCCGTGGCCTGACCAGGTCTTATCGGCAACGGAGCCTATGCCCTGAATGGGCCCGGGTTTAGGGCTCCCAAGCCGCCGGCTGTCTCCTATTCCCACTCGATGGTGGCGGGAGGCTTGCTCGAGATGTCGTAAGCCACGCGGTTGATGCCGGGAACCTCGTTGATCACCCGGCTGGAGATTCGCTCCAGGACCTCGTAGGGCAGACGGGCCCAATCGGCCGTCATCGCGTCCTCCGACGTCACCGCCCGCACCACCAGCGGATAGGCATAGGTGCGCAGATCGCCCTGGACACCGACGGTCCGCACCGAGGGAAGCACAGCGAAGGCCTGCCATATCTCGCGATAGAGACCGGCCCGTCTGATCTCCTCGGTGACGATCAGATCGGCCGCCCGCAACAGGTCCAGACGCTCTCGGGTCACCTCGCCGATGATCCGCACCGCAAGACCGGGCCCGGGAAAAGGTTGACGCCAAACCATCTCCTCGGGCAGACCCAATTCCGCACCGATCGCCCTCACCTCGTCCTTGAAGAGGTCCCGCAACGGCTCGACCAGCTCGAATGTCATGTCGGCGGGCAAGCCACCAACGTTGTGATGCGTCTTGATGGTGGCCGCGCTGGCCGATCCAGACTCGATGACGTCCGGGTAGAGGGTTCCTTGCACGAGATATCGGGCGTCGCCCACCGACCCAACTGCCTCCTCGAAGACGCGGATGAAGGTCTCGCCGATGATCTTGCGCTTCTGTTCGGGATCGGTCACACCGGTCAGCAACTCGAGGAAGCGATCCTCCGCCTTGATGTGGATGAGATCGACATCGAAATGAGAGCGGAAGGTCTCTTCGACCTGCTCGGCCTCGCCGGCTCGAAGAAGGCCGTGATCGACGAAGACGCAGGTCAGCCGGTCCCCGATCGCCTCATGGACGAGAGCCGCGGCCACAGCCGAGTCGACGCCGCCTGACAGGCCACAAATCACCCGTTCGTCTCCCACCTGGGCCCTGATCGCCTCCACCTGAGACTCGATGATCGAATGAGATGTCCATCTCGGGGATGCGCCGCAGACGTCGTAGAGGAACCGCCGCAGGATCTCATCCCCTCGCGGCGTGTGCACCACTTCGGGGTGGAACTGGACCCCGTAGAGACCACGGTCGCGGTCCTCCATCGCTGCCACCCTCGCCCCATCGGAGGCGGCCACGGCGACGAACCCGTCTGGGGCCTCGGTGACCTGGTCCTGATGGGACATCCAAACCTGCTGCTCCTTCGGGAGATCCCTGAGCAGGATCGAGTCGCCGGTCACGACGAGATCGGTGTTGCCGTACTCGGCGCTTCCCGTGTTGACGACCGTGCCCCCGGCCAGGTCGGCGATCAGTTGGTGGCCGTAACAGATGCCGAGGACGGGGATGCCCATTTCCAGGATGGCGGGGTCCATGCGGTAGGCACCCTCGGCATACACCGAGGCCGGGCCGCCGGAGAGGATGAGACCCACCGGGTTGTAGGCCCTGATCTCCTCGAGGCCGATGTCGCGGGAAACGATCTCGGATCGGACATGTCCCTCGCGCACCCGTCGGGCGATCAGTTGTGCGTACTGGGCCCCAAAATCCAGAACCAACACAGTTGGTTCTGGGTTGTAGGTGTTAGGTGGTAGGTGGTAGGTCACCTAAAACCTAGGACTTACAACCTACAACGGCGATGGGATGAGCCCTGCGGGCTCATCCCATCCCTACTCGCTGATTGCGCTGCAACGTCTTTCCCTCGGTCTGGAGTGAGGGAGCGATCATCACTTCCGCCTTCTGAAACTCCTTGACGTCGGAGAAGCCAGTGGTGGCCATCGATACCTGAAGCGCTCCGAACAGATTCAGCTTGCCGTCGTTCTCGTGGGCGGGGCCGACCAATATCTCCTCGAGCGTTCCGCGATTGCCGACTTCGACCCGGGCTCCTCGAGGCAGAGTCGGATGGAAGGTGGCCATGCCCCAGTGGAACCCGCGGCCCGGAGCTTCACTTGCCGAAGCGAGCGGAGAGCCAATCATCACGGCGTCGGCGCCGCAGGCAATGGCCTTGGCAACGTCGCCGCCGGTCCTCATCCCCCCGTCTGCGATCACGTGGACATATCGACCGGTCTCGTCCAGATACCTGATTCGAGCCCCGGCCGCGTCCGCGATAGCAGTCGCCTGCGGCACGCCCACACCAAGCACCCCCCTTGTGGTGCACGCTGCGCCCGGTCCCACGCCGACCAGGATGCCGACAGCGCCCGTCCGCATCAGATGCAGCGCGGTGGAGTAGCTGGCGCAGCCGCCGACTATCACCGGCACCTCACAGCTCGCGATGTATTGCTTGAGATCGAGTGGTTCCTCCCTACTCGACACATGCTCGGCGGACACGACGGTTCCCTGGATCACCAGGACGTCGAGCCCGGCGTCCAATGCGTGCGAAGCCCAGCCGCCCACCCGTTGCGGGGTGAGACTGGCCGCGGTCACCACTCCCGCCGACTTGATCTCTGACACCCTCTGTGCGATGAGCTCGACCTTGACCGGCTCCAGATAGATCTCCTGCATGCGGAGGGTGGCCTTGTCCGCCGGCAACTCGGCGATCTCCTCGAAATACGGCTCGGGGTCCTCGTAACGTGTCCAGAGGCCCTCCAGATTGAGCACAGCCAAGCCTCCGAAGCGGCCTATCTGCATTGCCGTCGATGGGCTGATGGCCGAGTCCATGGCCGATCCCATCATGGGGAGGGAGAATTTGAACGCGTCGAGTTGCCAGGAGATATCGACGTCGTCGGGGTCACGGGTTCGCCTCGACGGGACGATTGCTATGTCGTCGAAGCCGTATCCCTGACGACCGGACTTGCCGATCCCGATGTCGATTTCCACTCCGACTGACCTCCAAACAGCGCTCGAGCCAGCGTAACAGTGGTAACCAGAGGCCAATCATTAGGCTCCCGGCACGTGCCCAGGCCCTGGTCGCTCATCGACTTCTTCCTCGTCATCCTGGGCGGAGTTGTCGGCGTCCTCGTCCTCCTTCCCGTCGACGCATTGCTCGGCGGAGGAGATCTCAGCCTTCTACTGGCCCTCACGGGGCAGTACATCGGCAACCTTTTGGTGCTCTGGCTCCTCGCCCGAAAACGCGAAGAGCTCGGATTCGCCGTAGTCGGATCCGATACCTTCTATCTGGGCCTTGGCCTCCTCCTCCAAATAACCCTCTCGATCCTCTTCCTCCCCCTGACATCCCTGCTCTTCCCCGATGGCGGGTCGGCGCAGGAGGTGACCAACGCAATCAACGATTTGGAAAGCACCCCTGCACGGTTGGCAGCCGTTCTGACCGCCGTCGTCGTGGCGCCGATCACCGAGGAGCTCATATTTCGAGGGGTCCTGCTCAAGACACTTCAGAAGCGGGGCCGGCGCACGATCATGATCGTCACAGCGCTGATGTTTGCTGCCTTCCACATGTTGGGACTGCCACCCGATCAGTTTCTCGAGGCGGCAGCGGTGGTGGTGCCGACGATCTTCTTGGTGGGCTTGGTCCTGGCCTGGATCACGCTTCGGACCGGGCGTCTCGGGCCGGCGATCTTCATCCACTCCGGCTACAACCTCCTGGCGGCGCTCGTGCTTCTACTCCCCCCGGAGCTTCTCGAACCGATCAGCTAGTGGTCTCTAGCTAGACGATCCCTACCTTTTCACGGACGGTCTTCATGGCCGTCTCGGCACGGTCTCGAGCTGTGGCCGCTCCCTGAGCCATCACCTCGGCCACCTCCGCGTCGTCGAGCCCCTCGTAGGCCTCCCGGATCGGGGCCAGCCCGTCGGCAATCGCCTCGGCCGCGGCCGCCTTGAAGACGCCGTATCCGGAATCGGCATATTCGGAGACCAACTCGGGGATCGGACGGTCGGCGAGCACGCTGAACAACTCGAGGAGATTGGAAATGCCTGGCTTGGTCTCCCAGTCGTAGTCGACGCCGGTGCCCGCGTCGGTCACGGCGGCCTTCACCTTCTTCGCGATCTGATCGGGCGAGTCCTTGATGAGGATGCGAGAGCGATCGCTCGGATCCGATTTCGACATCTTCGACGTCGGGTCGGTGAGCGACATGATGCGGGCCCCGATCTCCGGGGTGATCGTCTCGGGGAGTGGGAACTCGTCACCGAACCGTGTGTTGAACCGCTGGGCGAGGTCCCTCGTGAGCTCGAGATGCTGGGCTTGGTCTTCACCAACCGGAACCGCGTGCGCCTTGTGGACGAGGATGTCGGCCGCCTGCAGGACCGGATACGCGAAGATCCCGAGGTTTTGCCGGGCCCGATCGGATTTCTCCTTGAACTGCGTCATCCGCTCCAGTTGCCCGAGGCCGGCCAGTGTGCCGAGTATCCAGGACAGCTCGACGTGCTGGGGAACCTCGGACTGGTAGTAGATAAGGGAACGATCCGGGTCGACACCTACCGCAAGCAACATCCTGGCCGACTCGTGCCGGCCCGCCCTCAGATCGGCCGCCTGATAGGGGACGGTCATCGCGTGGAGGTCGACAACGCAATAGATCGTCTCGTAGTCCTCCTGGAGGGCGACCCAGTTCCTCAGCGCCCCCACGAAACTCCCCACGTGGAAGTCGCCGGTGGGCTGAATGCCTGAGAACACACGTTTCCGATCCATGATTCGATTGTCGCCCCTCTGATGGCGGTCCGCAACGCGGCCCGCGGTGCGCGGTCCCAATTCCGCCAAACCCCCGGTCTAGGTGTGACTTCCGTGACAGAGCGTGGGAACTGCGGCGCTTGAATCCCTGATCGACTCCTCGCTTGGATAGAAGTCCGTCATCGCCGTGATGACACTCTCCGAAGCGCCGGCGCCTTCGACGGTGAACAG
>JALDXP010000042.1:0-13595 GCA_032154885.1 Actinomycetota bacterium | reverse complement strand
AAGACCAGCAAGCAAGCAAAGACCGACTCGTCAGAGGAGGAGTGAGATGTCAAAGACAAAAGCAGGCGGTTCCTCCAAGAACGGTCGGGACTCCGCCGCGAAGCGGCTCGGCTCCAAGGTGTTCGACGGCGAGTTCGTGAACGCCGGGGCGATCCTGGTGCGTCAGCGTGGAACCCGCATCCATCCTGGTGAGAACGTGGGCAAGGGGTCTGATGACACGCTGTTCGCCACGGCACCCGGCACCGTCAAGTACGGGACCCGAGCCAACCGGCGACTAGTAAACGTCCTGCCCGAGTGAATTAGCCGGTCGTGTTCGTCGACCGGGTCCGGGTCAACCTCCGCGCCGGCAACGGCGGCGCGGGGGTTGTGTCGTTTGTGAGGGCAAAGGGGAAGCCCAAGGGCAAGCCGATCGGGGGGAACGGCGGTCCTGGAGGGTCGGTATACCTCAGGGCCGACCCCTCGGTGGCCACACTGCTCCGCTACCAGCGCAACCCGCATTACGCCGCCGGACACGGCACCCACGGCCAGGGTGATGTCCGACACGGCAAATCCGGTGAACCTCTGTATCTTCCGGTTCCGCTGGGAACCGTCGTGATCGACGACGATGGAACCATGGTCGCCGACCTGGTCGAAGAGGGTCAGGAGATCGAAGTGGTCAAGGGCGGGCGAGGTGGCCGGGGCAACGCCGCCTTTGTCAACCCGTCCAACCGGGCTCCGGGCGTCGCCGAGCAAGGGGAGTACGGGCGGTCGGAATGGCTCACTCTCGAGCTGAAACTCCTCGCGGATGCGGCCCTCATCGGTTTCCCCAACGCGGGGAAGTCCACCTTCATCTCCAAGGTGTCGGCCGCCAAGCCCAAGATCGCCGACTATCCCTTTACGACTCTCGTGCCGAATTTGGGTGTGGTGAGCTTCGACGGGCGGGAGTTCGTATTGGCCGACATCCCGGGCCTGATCGAAGGTGCAGCCTCCGGGAAGGGTCTCGGTCACGAGTTTCTCCGCCATGTCGAGCGGGCACGGGTCCTCGTCATCCTTCTCGATCCCTCGCCGATGCAAGAACGTACGCCGGAGGAGCAGTTGCAGGTCCTGAGGCGGGAGATCGCTGACTATTCCTCAGAGATCGGGGCCAGGCCGAGCATTGTGCTCCTCAACAAATCCGACCTAGCCGACGTCACAGACCAGGCGATGGCGCTCGATGCCACGCCGGTCTCGGCGATCAGCGGGGAGGGCGTTCGAGAGTCGCTGCATGCCATCGCCGACCTGGTCGACGAGGCGGAGCGGATAGCGCCGCTTCGTAAGGGATATGTGCTCCACCGTCCGTTGGGCCCGACGTTCACCGTGCGAAGGGAAGATGGTGGCTGGCGCATCGAGGGCCTCGCCGCCGAGCGAGCGGTTGCTTTTGCCGACCTGACCCTGCCCGAGGCGGCCGACATGGCAGCCTGGCGACTCTCTCGACTCGGTGTGGATCAGGCGTTGATGGAGGCAGGGGCGGTCGAGGGCGACGAGGTCCGGATCGGAGAGATCTCCTTCGAATTCACCCCGGAGCGGGACGAGGAGGAGTAGTCAGGCTGGTTCAACCGCGAGCGGCGCACTCGACGCAACGTGAGGCGGCGGGCAGTGCGTCCAGCCGAGCAACTCCGATGTCGTCTCCGCAGACGTCACATCTGCCGTAGCTGCCGTCGTCGATCTTGACCAATGCCCTGTCGATGTCCTCGATGGAGTGCGTGATGGATCGCGCCGTAGCAGTGGTGCTCAGACGCTCCACCGCCTCGGCGGTGCCGTCCCCAACCCGTTTCCCGAACGACACGGCGACCCCGGTCGTGGGCGGCGCGGTGAGTCTTCCTAATTCGACCTCGAGCTCGGCTTTGCGATCGAGGAGGGTCTGACGAAGGGCGTCCACGCGATCGAACCTTAGGAAGCGGAGTCATGAGTGTTCACCCGTACAATGGACGGCCGATGAGTTTTGAGAACCCGCGAGCGGTCGCTGACGCGTTGCGCTCGGTCGATTATCTGCCCGACGACCGCATAGCGCAGGTCGTGTTTCTCGCCGACCGACTCGACAAGCCAATCCTGGTCGAAGGACCGGCAGGGGTCGGGAAGACGGAGCTCGCAAAGTCGCTGGCCAGAGTCACCGGGCGCGACCTGATCAGGCTGCAGTGCTACGAGGGTCTCGACGAGGCCAAGGCCCTCTACGAGTGGAATTACAAGAAGCAGCTGCTCAGGATCCAGACCGACGTCGACCACGACTGGGAGGACATCGAGCAGGACATCTTCTCGGAGGATTTTCTTCTCACCCGCCCCCTTCTCGAGGCCATTCGATCCGAGAATCCGGTCGTGCTGCTAATCGACGAGGTGGACCGTGTCGAGGTCGAGACCGAGGCATTGCTGCTCGAGATTCTCTCCGATTTCCAGGTGTCGATTCCCGAGTTGGGGACGATGGAGGCCCGTACCCAACCGATGGTCGTGCTCACCTCCAACAACACCAGGGAGCTGAGCGAGGCGCTGAAGCGCCGCTGCCTCTTCCTCCACATCGACTACCCCGATGCTCAGAGGGAGCAGGAGATCCTCGCTGCCCGTGTTCCCGGGTTGTCTGAGCATCTGGCCGCACAAGTGGCCAAGGTGGCTCGGTCGATCCGAAGCCTCGACCTGAAAAAGGCGCCCTCCGTCTCTGAGACCATCGACTGGGCAAGGACCCTCCTCGCCCTATCCATCGAGGATGTCGACGAGGCGATCCTGGGCGACACGCTCCATGTCCTCCTCAAGTACCAGGCAGACATCGAGAAGGCGGCCAAGGAACTGACGTCGAGCCCTCCGGCGTGACGTGCTCGGGATAATCACCGGGTTCATCGACGAACTGAGGGCGGCCGGCGTCCCGGTGTCGATGGTGGAGGCCATCGACGGGATGCGGGCGGTAGAGGTGGTTGAGATCAGCGACAGGGTCGCACTTCGCGAGACGTTGCGGGCCACTCTGATCAAGAACCTGCGACATGAGCGCGCCTTCGATACGGCTTTCGACGTCTACTTTTCGATGGTCCCCGAGCAGTCGTTGGAGGCTGGGGAGAGCAGGGAGGACGGATCTCACGCTGATGCCGAACGGTCTGATTTCGGTGAGCCACCCCCGTTCGATGTCGATGCTCTCCTCGATTCGCTCCTCGAGGCGCTGGCCGGTCTCGACGAGGAGGCGATCCGGCGTGGCGCTCGTACCGCTGTCGACGAGTTGGCCGGGATGGAGCCGGGCCGGCCAGTCGGCGGGACCTACTACCTGTACCGAACGCTGCGCCGGCTGGATCTGGCCGATCTCGAGGAGAGATTGATCTCTGCTCTCACTGATGATCAGGATCTGTCCGATTTCGAAAGGCGTCTGCTTCGCGAGGAGGTGGAGGCCAGAATCGAGCGCCTGCGGCAAGAAATCGAGGAAGAGATTCGACGACGACTGGTGGCCGATCGCGGTCGTGACGCGGTAGCGCGCACCTTGCGACGGCCTCTGATCGAGGATGTCGACCTGATGCATGCCACTACCAGCGACCTGCACGAGATGGAGGACGCCATCGGCCCCCTCACACGGAAGCTGGCCGCCCGGTTGGCCCGACGCCGTCGCATGCGAGCGGGTCGGCTCGACTTCCGTCGCACTATGCGAAAGTCGTTGGCAACCGGCGGCGTTCCGGCAGATCCACAGTTCCGCCATCCACGGCCTCACCGGCCGGAGGTCTGGCTCCTCTGCGACATCAGCGGCTCCATGGCGACCTTCTCCCGCTTCACCCTCCAGTTCACCCACGCCATGTCGACCCACTTCTCCAAGCTGCGGTCCTTCGCATTCGTCGACACCATCGATGAGGTCAGCGACTTCTTCGGCCCGGGAGTGGATTTCGGCTCGGCGTTGCGGCGGGTCACCACCGAGGCAGAGGTGGTGTGGCTGGATGGGCACTCCGATTACGGCAACTCACTGGAGACGTTTCACACCCGGTACGGCCGTCAGCTCACTCCTCGGACGACCGTCATCATCACGGGGGACGCGCGTAACAATTACCGGCCGCCACGGGACGGGGTGCTCGGCGACATCGCCGAGGCGTCACGTGCCTTGATCTGGCTCAACCCCGAACCTGAGGCCTACTGGGACACCGGCGATTCGGCAATGTCACACTATGCCGGCCATTGCACCTCGGTCCATGAAGTGCGGACGCTTCGCCAGCTAGAGCAATTCATCGAGGATTTGACCCTCCCGGGGTCACGGTCTCTCCAGAATGTCTAAACCGTGAGAGGCTTTCTGCCGATGTTGTGGCACACGCCCATCTACGGGCAATAGGACTAGAGGTGAATCACATGGGCTCGCGGATACTCGTTGTCGAGGACTCGGCCGTCATCAGACGGCTCATAGAAGTCTGTCTCCGCGCCGCCGACCTCGAAATCGTCACTCGTGAGGATGGCAAGACTGGGCTCGCCGCCGTTGGCTCGGAGTCACCCGACCTGGTCGTCCTGGACATCGGACTTCCCGGCATGGATGGGTGGGAAGTGTTGGACCGCATCCGTCGGGACGAGTCGACGAGAAACATCCCGGTTGTCGTTCTCACCGCCCACGCCGAAGAGGAATCCCGGCGCAGGGCGAATGAGGGCGGGGCGGATGCTTTCGTCACCAAGCCCTTCCAGCCCAACGATTTCCGTTCGACGGTCCTCTCACTTCTCGAGTAGGCGGCTGACGCGTACCTGAGGTACATAGGCCCAAATGTGGGCCTATGCCGACGAAGAAGCGAACCACCCGGCGCTGCATTCTTTCGGCGTTCGTGTAGGCCCATATATGGGTCTACCTACCTCAGGTAAGGGTTAAGCCGGCTCCTTCTCCAGGACCTCGGCCAGACGCTCGGCCAGGTCCACGACCCGGTTGGAGTATCCCCACTCGTTGTCGTACCACGACATGACTTTGACCAGGTTCCCGCCCAGCACCTGAGTGCCGCCGGCATCGAAGATCGATGAGTGCGGGTTCCCGATGATGTCGGTGGAGACGATTGGATCCTCGACGTATTCCATGATCCCGGCCATGGGGCCTTCCGCCGCCACCTTGACCGCGGCATTTACCTCCTCCACCGTCACATCACGATCCAGCTCGACCACCAGGTCGACGGTCGAGCCGTCGGGCACCGGGACTCGCATCGCCATCCCGTCGAGCTTCCCGGCGAGATTGGGGATGACCTCTCCGATGGCGGCCGCTGCGCCTGTGCTGGTGGGGATGATGTTCTCGGTGGCCGCCCGACTTCGGCGCAAGTCCTGGTGCGGGACATCGGCCAGCACCTGGTCGTTGGTGTAGGCATGCACCGTCGTCATCACGCCCTTGCGGATTCCGAAGTTGTCGTCCAGCACCTTGGCCAGTGGCGCCAGTGAGTTCGTGGTGCAGGAGGCGTTGGAGACGATGATGTCGTCGGAGTCGAGTTGGTCGTCGTTGACACCGAGGACGACTGTCTCATCCACCTTGTCCTTCGAGGGGACGGTGAGAATGACTCGCTTGGCCCCGGCATCGATGTGCTTCTGGAGCGTTGCGCGGTCCCTGAAGACGCCAGTCGATTCGATGACGATGTCGACGTCGAGGTCTTGCCACGGCAAGGAGGCTGGGTCGCGCTCCATGAGCATCTTGATCTCATGCTCTCCGACCCTCATCACACCGTTGTCCACTGTGACCTCTTCCTCGAACCGTCCCATCACCGAGTCGTACTCGAGGAGGTAGGCGAGGATGTCGTCATCGGAGAGGTCGTTGATGGCGACCACTTTGAGACCCGAATCCGGCCGCGACGCGATGATGCGAAATACCGCCCGGCCGATCCGTCCGAACCCATTGATTGCAACATTGGCCATGTTCATTCTCCGTTGAGGTAGGTGGCGATCTTCGCGGTGACTTCGACCACCCGGTTCGAGTAGCCCCAACCATTGTTGAACCAGGTGATGGTCTTGACCAGGTTTCCTCCTGTCACCATGGTCGCCAGACTGTCGTAGACACCGGAGTGGGCGATCGATCTCACATCTGAGGAAACAATCGGATCTGCGACATATTCGATGATTCCCTGGTACGTGCTCTCGCATGCCGCCCTGACGAGGCCATTGACCTCTTCTTCATCGGTGGCGCGCTCGACGTCGACCACCATGTCTACGGTCGAGCCGTCGACCACGGGAACATTGAGGGCGACCACTGCCAGCCGGTCCTCGAGCTCGGGCAGCACCTGGGTGATGATCTCGGCAGAGTTGGTATCAGCGGGGATGATGTTCTCTCCGGCGGCCCGGGACGTCCGGTAGGAGTCGGTCGGCACATCAGCGAGCCGTCCAGCGTTCGACATCGCCTTGACCACCGTCATGTAGGCGCGCTTGACCCCGAGCTCGTCGTTGATGGTCTTCAATATCGGTGCGGCGGCGTTCGATGTGTTAGAGCCGAGCGCCACCTGATCGACATCCGCCGTGAGGACGTCGTCGTTTATCCCACGAAGAAGAAGTGGGATCTCTCCAGGGATCTCAGGGCTCGAGGTCAAGACGACCTTCTTCGCACCGGCCTTGAGATGCTGCTCCAGGGCTTCCTTGGTCCGATAGCGGCTGGTGGTCTCGAGCACGACGTCGACACCGAGCTCCCCCCAGTCGGCATCGCCCGGCTCACGTGCGTTCAGCCAGGCGACATTCCTGTCGCCGTAAGACAATGTGCCGTCGGCGTAGGACACAGGCGCCGGGAAGCGGCCGTAGATGGAGTCGTACTTGAGGAGGTAGGTGAGTGCCTCGGGATCGGCGATGTCGCTGATCGCCACGATGTCGAGGTCGGCCCGATTGTGGAGGAGACGCATCACATTCCGCCCGATTCGGCCGAAGCCCATGAGCCCTATCCGGGTTGTCATCATCGATCGATTCCTTTCTGCCGGACTGAAACTAGTGGTCATACCCCTTGGCGACCCAAACCGGCGTCGGTAGGTTCGCCTTCGGGAGGGTTGAGATGCTGTTGGCATTCGCCTTGAGTGCGGTGTGCCTGATGGCCCCGGTCAATGGCCCGGTTGTCGCCGAATATGCGCCAGTGGGGTCTTATGGTGGTCATTGGGGCATCGACTATGCGGCGGCTGTGGGCTCACCCGTTCGGGCGCCTGCCTCGGGCCGAATCACTTTCGCCGGCTCGGTCGCAGGGATGAGATCGGTCACCATCGAACCGGTCCCCGGGTTCAAGGTGTCGTTGAGCTATCTATTGGAGATCGACGTGGCGTGGGGCACGGTGCTCGACCGGGGTGAGGTGGTCGGAAGGTCCGGATCACCCCATGGCGTGAACGGGGTCCATCTCTCGACGAGGATCGACGGCGAGTACGTGGACCCCGAGAGCCAACTTGGATGTCGAGACACAGACATCACCAGGGCGCTCCGGCTGGTGACGCCGCCGGGGCCGTATGCTCGCCAACGTGCGCACCGGGATCCTGGGCGGGACGTTCGACCCGATCCATATCGCCCACCTCCACGCCGGCGAGACGGCCTTGTTCGCAGCCGAACTCGACCGGGTGCTGTTCATGCCCGCTGGTGATCCATGGCAAAAAGGATCACGTGAGCTCACACCCGCCGCCCAACGTCTGGAGATGACGAGACTGGCCGTCGAAGGGACGGACCGATTTGAGATAGACGATCGTGAGATCGCTCGCGACGGTCCTACCTACACCATCGATACGTTGCTCACTTTCCCATCGGGCGAGGAGCTATTCCTGATCCTCGGAGCGGACGCCGCCATCGGGCTTCCCACGTGGCACCGCTGGGAGGAAGTCATGGAAAGGGCGGGCATCCTCGTCGTGCCCCGATCGGGCACGGACCTCGCGGCCGTTGCCGCGACGGTTCCCAAGGCAACGATCCTGGACATGTCGACGCTGGATATCAGCTCGACCTCGATCCGTGATTTGGCGGCTTCAGGGCGGCCCTATCGCTTCCTGGTACCCCCAGAAGTCCACCGGTTTATCGATAGCAAAGGCATCTACACGCAAATGTGAGCAGGCGATATGGTGGGGGAGCAAACGACCAGGAGGAATCCCCGTAGATAGCGGAAGAGAACAGGCCCGGGTGGCGGCGGACGCCATCTTCAGCAAAAAGGGCATGGACATCGTGTTGCTCGACGTAGAAGGGCTGTTCGTTCTCTCCGACGTCTTCGTGATTGCCACGGGGACCTCCCGTCCTCACGTCCAATCGCTCGCAGAGCACGTCGAGGAACGGATGTCCGAGGAGCTGGGCCTCAAGCCTCTGCGTAGCGAAGGCCGGGCCGAGGCTGAGTGGGTGCTTCTCGATTTCGGCGATGTCATCGTCCACGTCTTTCAGGCGTCGGCACGTGAGTTCTACGGGCTGGAGCGTTTGTGGGCCGATGCCGAGAAGGTCGATTGGGTAGAGCCGGTCGCTGCCGACGGCTGACGATTGAGCGTTCGTCGACCGCTCGTCGTAAAATGCCGCTTCCGGAAACGGGGCTGTAGCTCAGCCTGGCAGAGCACCTGACTGGCAGTCAGGGGGTCAGGGGTTCAAATCCCCTCAGCTCCACTTCAACCTCCGGGTTCGGCGGTCATGCCGGCGGGATGTTCTGGTTCAGTCGGAACAGGTTGTCGGGGTCGTATTGGGCCTTGACACGACGGAGCCGTTCCCAGGTTCCACCCGGGTAGGCAGCCCGAACACGGTCCTCCCCCTCATCGGCGAGGAAGCCCACGTATCCGCCGAGATCGCCGTTGCTCAGGGCTTTGGAGAACTCGGACACCCACCTCTCGCGCTGCTCCCGGTCGTCTGGGCCTTCGTAGAACGACGCGACATTGATCATCATTTTCCGATCGCGGTGTGCGAACGCTGTGGCGTCGTTGGGGATCCGAGCCATGGCTCCGCCAAGGACACGAAGCTGGGCAACCCGCATCGGCGCGTCCGAGGCCTCCAGGAATCCGAGGATGGTCTCGGCGGTCGTTTGATTGAAGCGATCTGCCCACAACGTCCGGGCCACCGCCAGGGGTCGGTACTCCTCGTCCTCCGGACCATAGATCTCCGGATAGGGCATCTCTTGGACCATGTCGGCGATCGGCTTGGCGAGTCGGCGGAACCGATCCATCACCTTTTGCCCTTCGTCGATGTCACCACACCACGCCACCAGCGCCATGATCACGAGGCTGCCGTGGATCTCCTCTGGGACGAATGGCAGGGGTGGGCAGCTCATGACGTTGGCGATGGTCGACAGCTCTTCGGGAGCCTGCTCCGCCTCGGCGATGAACCCGACGATGGTGTCCGCAGTTGCGGGAAGAACCATCATCCCGCCGACGATCGTGTCCAGCGGCTGTAGACGAAGCTGGAACCTTGTGGCGACCCCGAAGTTGCCTCCACCTCCCCTGATGGCCCAGAAGAGGTCGGGATGAGACTCCTCGTCGGTGCGCACCACTTCGCCGTCAGCGGTGACCACCTCGGCGGCAAGTAGCGAGTCGATCGTCATGCCGTGCTTACGAACCAGGAACCCGATCCCGCCTCCGAGGGTGATTCCGCCCAGTCCTACCGATCCTGTGTCGCCGAGCCCGGTGGCCAGCCCGACGGCGTTGGTCTGGTTGCTGTATTCGGCGGCGGTGAGACCGGAGCCGGCCCATGCGGTCCTGGACTCGACATCGATCTCGAAGGACTTGAGGCTCCTCAGGTCGATAACGATCCCGCCATCGGTGGTGCTGTGTCCGGCGGCGCTGTGGCCACCACTCCTGATGGCGAGCTCTACACCGGTCTCACGCGCGATGGTCAGGACTGTCGCTATGTCGCCGGCATCTGCTACCTGGGCGACCGCCGCGGGACGGACACCGTCGTAGACAGGCATGAAAAGCCGGTGGGCATCGTCATACCCATGGTCTTCGGGTGTGAACACTTGTCCTTTGAGCGCTTGGCGGAGACGCTCAATGTCGATATCGGGTCTGGCTGCGATGGACATGTTCTGACCTCCTTCTTCGCCCATACCCATTCATCCATACAACGAACAGAGGCTGGCCAAAACGACAGGGATCGGCCATATGGCCGCGGGTAGCGTCGCCTGATGCGGCCCAACCACCCTCATGGCCCCTCCACGTATTCGATCGTGGGAGCCGATCCCGAAGCAGGGGAATGTGGCGTGGCCGTGCAGTCGAAGTTCCTCGCTGTCGGTGCCTTCGTGCCTTGGGCCCGGGGAGGGGTAGGGGCTGTGGCCACTCAGGCACACGCCGAAATCACCTACGGGAGCCGCGGCCTGGATCTGCTGGATTCGGGGCTCTCGCCACAGGACAGCATCGATCGTTTGACGGGCGATGACGAGATGCGCAGTCATCGGCAGGTTGGGGTAGTCGCCGCCGACGGCCGTAGTGCCTCATACACCGGTGAAGAGTGCTTCGAATACGCAGTGAGCGTGACCGGGGATGGCTTCGCCGCCCAGGGCAACATCCTCAGCAATCCCGACGTCCCGGAGGCGATGGGGGAAACGTTCCGTCGTTCGTCGGGAAGGCTGGCCGACCGGCTGCTGGGGGCGCTCACCGCCGGCGAGACGGCCGGGGGAGAGAAGCGGGGTATGGAGTCGGCGGCATTGCTCGTAGTCCGACCAGGCGGCGGTTATGGCGGGAATCACGATCGCTGGCTCGATATCCGTATCGACCATTCGGACACCCCGATCGAGGACCTGGGTGGCCTACTCGATCTCCACACCTTGTACTTCGGCAGGACGAAAGAAGGAGATCTCCTGGCATTCGACGAGGGACTGCGACAGGAGGTTCAAAGGATCCTCGACTCTCTCGGCTGGTGGGACGTTTCGGTGTCATTGGAGGACAACCTCCAAGGTTGGCTGGGGTGGTACAACCTCGAGGACCGATGGGTAGGGATGGAACGGCTCGACCCCGTAGTCCTGGGCGAGTTGCGTAACGCGTCCAACGCGTAGCCTCGCGAGGATGATCGTCGACGCAGCCTGCTATCAGCTTGGACAGAGGGTTCCTGGCGACTTCGATTACGAAGAGGCGGGGAGGCTCATCACCGAGTCCGACACGTTTGCCTGGGTGGGTCTGCACGAGCCGAGCCCGGAGGAGTTCGAGAAGGCTGTCAAGACATTCGACCTTCACGAGCTAGCGGTCGACGATGCATTGAAGGCACACCAGAGACCCAAGCTGGAGACTTTCGACGAGACACTCTTCGTTGTCACCAAGCCGGCCCGTTACGCCGACCCGGTTGAGATCGTCGAGTTCGGCGAGATCCTGATCTTTGTGGACCCGAACTTCGTCGTAGCGGTCCGCCACGGTGAGGCAAGCCGGCTCATCGAGGCCCGGCACAAGCTCGAGGCCGATCCAGGACGGCTTGCCTGCGGCTCCGGCTCGGTCCTCCACGCCATCCTCAATCAGGTGGTGAGGGACTACGCAGTAGTCCTCGACGAACTGGGAGCCGACATCCGAGCCATCGAGGATGACGTCTTCTCCTCGAAGGGGGACTCTGAGCGCATCTACCGGCTCAAGCAGGAGGTGCTGAGTTTCCACGAGGCGGTGGAGCCCCTCGAGGAGCCGCTGGACCTGTTGGCCACAGATGACTTCAAGGCGATAGATCCAACGTTGAAGCCCTACTTTCGTGATGTGCTCGACCATCTCCTCCGGGTCCTGAGCAGGATCAACGTCTACCGGGACACACTCACCTCGGTCCTCGCCGCCAATCTCACCCAGGTCAGCCTTCGTCAGAACGAGGACATGCGAAAGATCTCCGCCTATGTGGCCATTGCCGCCATACCGACCCTGCTCGCCGGGATCTGGGGGATGAATTTCGAGCACATGCCCGAGATCAGCGCTGTCTGGGGCTATCCGGCGGCCCTGTTGATCATGGGCGGGGTCTGCCTCTTTCTCTATACCCGTTTCAAGAAGAGCGGCTGGCTCTAATAGGCATGGGGGCGATTCCCCATGCTGATCCTTTGACGCTTCGACTGTTCGCTGCTCAAATTGACGGTGAGCTCGTCGGCAGCTGAAAGCGGAGCCATGACAGGATCGCACGACATCGAGAATCGCCCGCCCGGGCGCATGTGCGTCTGTCTTCGCTCTCGGGCGGCTGTGACGAGCGACGTCATTCGCTCGTAGGGACGTCAGGCTCCCGAGAGTCATCGAGAAGATCCTCGAGACGTCCTGCTATTCGAGAACCGACCAGATCAGGAGGAAGAAGATGACGACGACCGACACACCGGTCAACAACGGAGTGAACGTACAGGCACTCCTCGATGCCAGAACCGCCCTCGTCGACGCCCCGGAGGCAGCCCAGTTCACCTGGAAGGCATCCACCGAGTGGGTCGGTGGCACCCACAGTCATTCCGAGGTGACCGAGTTCTTCGGTCTGGGCGGTGACCAGACCCATCGCACCACGTTCAGCTTCGACGCCGATCATCCAGAGGTGTTCGCATCCGAGGACAACGGGGCCACTCCCGTCGAATTCGTGCTCGTGGGCCTGGCCAGCTGTCTGACCGCCGGCGTAGCCGCAGTGGCACAGAATCGCGGGATCCAGCTCAACTCGGTGAAGGCCACGATCGAAGGCGACATGGATGTCCTCGGCATCCTCGGTGGTGATCCAGAGGTCCGGAACGGATTCAATGACATCAAGGTCAAGTACGACATCGATGCCGATGCCTCCCAGGAGGACATCGAGGCTCTGGTGGCGCAGTCACAGAAGAGGTCCGCGGTGTTCGACGTGATCACCAACCCGACCAATGTGACTGTCGAGGTCAACTGAGCAGAGCACCCACACGCACGACGACGGTCGTAATCGGCGCTGGTCACGCCGGGCTCGCCGTCAGCCATTTCCTCAGCCAGCGCTCGATCGACCATGTCGTCATCGAGCGCGGCGAGGTGGCCAACACTTGGCGCACCGAACGCTGGGATTCGCTGCGTCTGCTCACTCCCAACTGGCAGAGCCGGCTCCCCGGTCTCGAGTATGACGGCGACGATCCAGACGGCTACATGACCATGCCTGAGGTGATCGAGTTCATCGACGTCTATGCCAAGACTGTCGATGCCCCCTTGAGGAGCCACACCACCGTCAAGTCCCTGCGACCCAATCACGATGGCTACGAAGTTGTCACCGATGACGGAACCTGGGCGAGCCCCACCGTCGTGCTGGCGACGGGCGGTTTCAACCTGGCCAACATCCCGGCGATTGCCGACGCCGTGCCTGGGACTCTCGAGACCGTCACGCCACTTCAATACCGGGCGCCCGGTCAGCTGGCTGAAGGTGGCGTATTGGTCGTCGGAGCCTCGGCGACCGGCATCCAGATCGCGGATGAGGTGCACGCCTCGGGCCGGCCGGTGACCCTGTCGGTGGGGGAGCACGTCCGATTGCCCCGGGTGTACCGGGGCCGGGACATCATGTGGTGGCTGGATAGGACCGGAGTGCTCGACGAGCGGTGGGATGAGGTCGACGATCTCGTCCGTGCCCGCAATATCCCATCGCCGCAGCTTGTGGGCACGCCCGAGCGCAGGACCCTCGACCTCAACGCATTGACAGACCAGGGTGTGCGGTTGGTTGGTCGTGTGGCGGGGATCGTCGATGGAAAGGCTCAGTTTTCCGGCTCGCTGCGGAACCTGTGCAACCTCGCCGACCTCAAGATGGACCGGCTACTTGGAACCATCGAC
>JALDXP010000041.1:0-13769 GCA_032154885.1 Actinomycetota bacterium | reverse complement strand
TGGCATACGCGCAGGGTTTAGGTCCCTGTGGGCGAAAGCCCGTGGAGGTTCAAATCCTCTCACCCGCACCATCACGCCTCGCCCTTTTCAGGCAGTCGTGGCACCCCGGTGATGATCCGTGCTCCGCGACGGAACGTCAGATAACTCCACGCCCAAGAGATCAAAACCAGGACCCGGTTGCGGAAGCCGATCAGATAGAAGATGTGGATAGCGAGCCACGCCACCCAGGCGAGGAACCCACCGAACCGAAGGCGACCGAAATCCGCCACCGCCCTCGCCCGGCCGATTGTCGCCAGCGACCCCTTGTTCCGATAGTGGAATGGGAATCTCGAGCGCATCCGGAGGTCGGCCTCGATCATCCGACCGGCATGCCGGCCCATCTGCATCGCCGCCGGGGCCACGCCGGGGACACCGCGGACCGTGGCGAGGTCACCTACGACGAACACCTCTCTATGCCCCGGGACCGACATATCGCCCTCGACGGGCACCCGACCGGTTCTGTCCGTCTCGACCCCGAGCAGGTCCCCGAGCTTCGATGCCTGAACCCCCGCGGCCCACAGCACCAGCCCCGACTCGATCCGTCGGCCGTCACTGAGGGTGACTCCTCCTTCGTCGATCTCGCTGACCATGATTCCTGTCAGCACCTCCACGCCGAGGGTCTCCAGCTGACGTCGGGCGCTGTCCGAAAGGTCCTCCGGATAGACGGGTAGCACATGGGGGGCTCCCTCCACCAGAAGTACGCGTGCCTGGGTCGGATCGATGACATCGAATTCCTTCCCCAGGGAGTGGACTGCGATCTCGATCAGCGCTCCGGCCAATTCGACCCCGGTCGGCCCGCCCCCGACCACAACGAATGTGAGCAGGCGATCGGCATCGTCTGGGTTGCGCTCCGCCTCTTCGAAAGCAGCCAGGATCTTCTGCCGCAGGAGGAGTGCATCCTCGAGGGTCTTCAGGCCGGGTGCCATGGGTTCCCAATCGTCGTGACCGAAATAGGAATGGGTCGCTCCGGTAGCAAGGATCAGATAGTCATAGGGCAGGACCGAGCCATCATCCAGGGTGACGGTCCTGTCCGAGAGGGCGATCCCCGTGACCTCGGCGAGAAGCACACTCCTCACGTTCTCCTGTCGGCGGAAGATCGAGCGAATCGGATAGGCGATGTCGCTTGGATTCAACGCCGCCGCGGCCACCTGATACAGCAGCGGCTGAAAGAGGTGGAAGTTCCGTCGATCGACAATCGTGATTTGAACTGGTTCCTGGCGCAGTGCCTTGGCAGCGTTCAGACCAGCGAAACCAGCACCGACTATGACGACTCGGAGGGGGCCTTCCGTCACCGCTCGATCCCGAGCGCCTCCGCCAACGCGCGCAGGGCCCGGGCCCGATGGGACAGTGTGTTCTTCTGGGCCACTCCCATCTCTGACAGCGTCCGATCCTCGACTTCGAACACGGGGTCGTAGCCGAACCCGCCTTCTCCTCTAGGAGATTCGGTGATGACTCCATCGAGCGCACCCTCGACCACGATCTCAGATCCATCAGGCATGACCAGGGCCACCGCTGTCCGAAACTGAGCCCGTCGATCGTCCACCCCGTCCAAAGTCTTCAACAGAAGCTCGACATTGTCCCGGTATGACGCTCCCGCGCCAGCGAATCGCGCCGTCCTCACCCCCGGAAGACCGCCGAGGGAATTCACCTCGAGTCCGGTGTCGTCGGCCAATGCGGGAAGACCCACCGCTTCCGCCACGGCACGAGCCTTCAGAAGGGCGTTGTCCTCGAGTGTGTCTCCTGTCTCCTCGACGTCCGGCCAGTCGAGGCCCTGCACGATCTCGCCGGCCAGACCCACCTCCCTCAGCACATCCTCGATTTCCGCGATCTTGTCGGGATTCTTCGAGGCAACCACCAAACGAGGGATCACTCGGCGGCCACCGCTCGGCGTTGCAGATCGTGGAGCTCGGATATCCCGGAAGCCGCCAGATCGAGAAGCTGGTCCAGTTCGTCTCTCGTGAAAGGTGCGCGCTCGGCCGTTCCCTGGACCTCGACCAGAAGACCACGCCCGCTCATGACCACATTCATGTCGACCTCGGCCGCGACATCCTTCTCGTAGTCGAGGTCCAGCATCGGAGTGCCTTCAACGATGCCCACCGATACGGCCGCCACCTCGTCGAGGATAGGAATCGAAGGCAATTGACCCTTGTCGACCGCGTCCGCCAGCGCCTCATGGAGCGCAATCCAGGCGCCGGTGACCGCAGCGGTCCTGGTCCCACCGTCAGCCTCGATCACATCACAGTCGACCATCGCCATCGTCTCGCCCATGGCCTTGAGATCGACCACGGCCCGCAACGACCGGCCGATGAGCCGGGAAATCTCCTTGGCCCGACCACCCGAGACATGGTCACGTCGCACTCTCTCCGGCGAGGATCCCGGCAGCATCGCGTACTCGGCGGTGATCCATCCCTTGCCCGACTCTCTCATCCATCGAGGCACGTCGGACTGGACCGATGCCGTGCACAGAACTCTTGTCCTTCCCATCGATATCAGGACCGAACCGGGAGTGGATGTGGTGTAAGGGATCTCGAGCTTGACGTCTCTCAGCTGATCGAAAGGGCGATCAGACATCGAAACTCACACCAGGCATGGCCAGCGAGACCGGTCTGTCGAATGCCGTCTCGGCCTCGTCGATCGATCGGCTCACATCGAGATACGGGGGTATGTGGGTCAGCGCCAAGTGGCGTGCTCCAACCTCGCGGGCGATCTGGCCCGCCTCGGTGGCAGTCAGATGATGCGGGTAGTCACCGTCGCCCCGCTCCTGATACGCCGCTTCGCAAAGCATGAAGTCGACGTCACGTGCCGAATCGCGCCAATTCCCCTTGGGCCCTGTGTCTCCCGTATAGAAAAGGGTGCGGTTGTCCGCCTCCCATCGCGATCCCACCGTGGGGACCGAGTGGTCCATCTCGACGAACGAGACGGAGAGGTCACCGATGTCGACGCTGTCGCCGGTCCAGACCGGGGTGAATTCGAACGTTTCGGTCAAGCGCGAACCCTGGCCACCGTCCAGGTAGCCCGATACCCGATCCCACACCTCCTGGGGGGCGTACAGCGGAACGCCCCTTCTCGGATCCGGGCAATAGGTCCAGGCATGGAATGCGGCGAAGATGTCGGCACTGTGATCCGGGTGCTGATGCGAGATCACGACGGCATCGATCATGTAGGAATCGACTGGCAGGTTTACGAATGTGCCCGGCCCGGCATCCAGCCAGACTCTTGTCCCCGCCTGCTCCACCATGTACCCCGAAGCGGGGCGACCGGCCACCGGAAAGGTCCCCGACGACCCAACGACATTGACCTTCACGGTGCCAACCTCTCTTTGCGCCATCCCGCGCTATCCCGGACATAACGAACCCGGTCATGAAACCGGTTGGGCTGACCCTGCCAGAACTCGACTGTGCCCGGTGTCAGCCTCCAGCCACCCCAGGCTCGGGGCCGGGGCACCTTCACACCTTTGAATCTCGTGTCGAGGGCTTCAAAAGACTGTTCGAGCTCGTCACGCGACGCCACGATCTGGCTCTGTGCCGAGGCATGGGCGGCAATCTGGGCTCCCCTCGGCCTGAGATCGAAGTAGCTATCGGCCTCTTCACCGGAAACCATCGAAATCCTTCCCTCGAACCGGACCTGGCGATGCAGCGGTATCCAGACGAAGGTCGCCGCAGCGAGCGGGTTCACCCGCAACTCTTCGCTCTTTCGACTGGCCAGATTCGTGTAGAACACCAACCCCTCGTCGTCGATTCCCTTCATGAGGACCGCCCGTGCCGACGGCACCCCCTTGGCGTCGGCAGTGGCCAGGACGAAGGCGTTCGGCTCTTCCAGACCGGCCTCGATGACTCCGTCGAACCACGACTTGAACTGGGTGATGGGGTCGGGGGCCATGTCGCCCTCGCTCAGGCCGATCGCCTCGTACTCGCGGCGAAGCTGAGCCACCTGATCCTCGATCACCCGTCTGACGATAGCCTCAGGCAGGTGAGCCGAGACCCGACCGCATCGACTCTCACCATGATCGGCCGGGCAGCGCGACGTCGGTGCCCGAGGTGCGGCGGGAAGGCCTTCTCCTCCTATTTCACCCTTCGTGAGCACTGCGCAGAGTGCGGGCTCAAGTTCGAGCGTGAAGAGGGTTATTGGGTTGGCGCACTGGTCATCAACACGGCCGTGGTCTTCGGATCGTTCTTGGTCCTCTTCGTCGGCGGCATGCTGGTGTTCTGGCCCGAAGTGCCCTGGGGCGCACTGGCGGCGGCGACCCTGGGGACGATGGCCATCCTCCCGATTCTCTTCTACCCGCTGTCCAAGACGCTGTGGATGGCGCTCGAGCTCTCCTGGCACCCATTGGAGGACAAGGAAGTGGCTGCGGCAGCGAATCGGATCGCCGGCTAGAGCCTTTTCGCGATCTCGTCGAGCATGACCTCAGTGGCGCCGCCGCCGATCGAGGCGATCCTGACGTCTCGATAGAGCCTCTCGACAGCAGTCTCGGCGATGAAACCCATGCCCCCATGAAACTGCACGCAGTCATAGAGAACCCGGTTGACCATCTCCCCGACGTACGCCTTCACCTCCGAGACCTGCCGGGTGGCCTCCTCACCCTGGTCGATCAGCCAGGCAGCGTGATAGGTGAGCTCCCGCCCGGCGTCGATCTCTGCCTGCCGGAGGGCGACCCGCTGTCGGATCGCTTGCTTGTCCCACAACGGGCTGCCAAATGCGCTCCGTTGCTTCACGTGTTCGATGGTCAACTCCAGCGCCCGCTGGGATTCCCCCAACCCCTGGCCCATGATGGCGAGCCGTTCGTTCTGGAAATTCGACATGATGTAATAAAAACCCCGGTTCTCCTCGCCAACCAGATTGGATTCCGGAACCCATACATCCTCGAATACGAGCTCCGCCGTGTCCGATGAGTGCCATCCCATCTTCTCGAGGCCTCGGCTCGCCTTGAAGCCTGGAGTGTCTTTCTCCACCGCGAATATCGAGATGCCGCGGGACCCCTTGGCAGCCGGGTCGGTCCTGGCGGCGGCGAACACCAGGTCGGCGATCCCTCCGTTGGTGATGAACATCTTGGTGCCGTTGATGACGAAGCCGTCGCCCTCCCTCTGCGCTGTCGTTCTCATGGCCGCAACGTCCGAGCCCGCGTCAGGCTCAGTCACAGCAATGGCGGTGAGCACCTCACCCGTGACCATTCCCCGCAACCAACGCTCTTTCTGCTCCTCGGTCCCGAAGTTGGTCAGATACGGCATGGCCAGGTCGGTGTGGACGAGAACCGTGATGCTGAACCCGCCAAATGTCGAACGACCCAGCTCCTCGGCGAACACCACTGATGCAAGCGCACCGAGTCCGATTCCGCCGTACTCGTCGGGCACGCGCAACCCAAAGAATCCGAGTTTCCCCATGTCGTCGAGGACCTCGCGCGGAACGCCACCGGTTTCCCATGCGGCGGCTCGCGGCACGATTTCCTTCTCGACGTAATCCCGGGTCTGAGAGCGGATCGCCGCGAGATCATCGCTTATGTAGATCGACTTGGTCATTCCCCATCCCTGGCGGCCAGCACCGCCCTCCCGGCGGCGCTGTTGTAGGTCAGATTGTGGTCGGCACAGAATCGTTGAGCGACCCGGGCCACATCGAGGATGTCGATGCCATGTTCGATTCCGAGGCCGTCGAGGAGATAGAGGATGTCCTCGGTAGCCACGTTCCCCGTCGCCCCGGGAGCATACGGACACCCACCCAGGCCACCTGCCGACGAATCCATCATTGCGACGCCGCGGTGGAGGGCGGCGACAGTATTGGCAACGGCCTGCCCATAGGTATCGTGGAAATGGACACCGACCATCTCGACCGGCACGCGTTGCAGCACCTCATCGAGCAGACGCTCGACATGGGCCGGTGTCGCCCTGCCGATGGTCTCCCCGAGGAAGACGGCGTGTACCCCCCACTCCATGAGTGTCTCGGCAAGATGGGCTACCCAATCGGGATCCTGCTCCCCCTCATAAGGACAATGGGTGGCGGTGGATATATAGCCCCTCACCATCAGATGCTCGGGGGCATCGAGGAGAATCGAACGAATTCGGTGCATGGATTCGTCAACCGTGGCATTGATGTTGCGCTCGCTGAAAGTGTCGGATGCAGCGGTGAGTACGCCAATGCCGTCTACACCGGCCGCGACGGCGGCACCCAGCCCCTTTGTGTTCGGTACCAGCCCGAACAGCTTCAACCCCTCTATACGATCCACTCCCGCCAGCACATCCGCCCCGTCTGCCATCTGGGGCACCGCCTTGGCGCTCACGAAAGACACCGCGTCGAAATTGCGGAGCCCGGCCACGGCGAGTTCGTTGATCAGACCCGACTTGGCAGGAGTGGGCACGAATGCGCCCAGAGATTGGAGACCGTCACGAGAGGATGACTCGGTGATGACGACCCGCGAGGGCAGAGCAGTCACGGAAGAGACGGTAACCGCAAACAGTCGATCCGATCAGCCGCTTTGCTTGAACTCTGCGAGTCCCTCGATGAACTGAATGCGTCGGCCACTGCGGGCCAGTCGGTTGCCGATCTGGCTGTAAGTCTCGCCGTTGCTGCGCAACTTCAGCACCACGCGCTCCACGGGTCGCAGTGCGTGATCACTGGCGGCTTGGTCGGGCAGATCATCCTGCTTGTACTCGGTCATTTGCAGGATCCGGGTGACAGTGCCGGGTTTCTTCCCGACCTTCTTGCCGATATCCGCGAGGGTGCAGCCTTCGTCGTGCAGCCTCATCACGACCCGCTCGATCGGGCGCAGACGGTCGCCCGCGCTGTCAGGCATGCACTGCGTCCTCGCTGTAGGGCTCGATCATGATGCACTCGCCAGGACATTCCTCAGCCGACTCGATGGTGTCCTCGATCAGGGCATCTGGGACCCTGGCCACGCCGCGGGCGCCCTCAGGCGCCTGCTCCCCGTCGAATACCACGGTGCGCCCGAAATACTTCGACTCCTCTTTCACCACCCACAGACCGTCGTCGCGACCCACGAAGACGTCCGGTGTGATCTCCTCACATATCCCGTCGCCCGTGCACAGATCCTGATCGATCCAAACCATGAGCTTGGTCTTGTCGGCCACTTCTTTCACCTCGTCTCGAAAGTGCCGTCATTATGACCCTACCCCGGGCGGCGACTCATCAATCTCCAATGGCTCCAGGACAAACACCCTGATCGAGCGATGAGACGCCCGGCCGGCGTAATGCCGATACCCGGGATAGGACGTGGCAGCCCGGTCCCAGGTCTCCGACTCCTCTCGAAGGTCGGCTGGCCGGGCACGCACCGGTATCTCCGTCCCCTTGAATGCGACTCTTGCGTCGGGATCGACTTCGAGATTGTGCACCCATCCCGGCGTCGTCTCGGAACCGAAATGGGTCCCGAGAATGGCAAGGTCGTCATCCAGCGGAAATCCGATCAGGGGGACGGTTCGGTCGGCTCCGGACTTTGCCCCGCGTGTCGTCAGCCACAACACGGGTAATCCACTCGTCACCGAGGTGACGGTGGATCTACCTCCGGTCATCCGGAGTGCGAACCGGTCGAGCGAGGGCAGGATTCTGCGGCTTAGAGCCGACATCAGGCGGGTCGAGGCCAGGGCAATGACCCAACGCTGGATCAGGTTCTGATCGCCCGGCCCGTAGCCCAGATGAGAGGCGAGACCCATTCACCTACGGTACGCAGCCCATGGATCGACACGCGCTCGTGATGATCACGGTCGGGGACCGAGAAGAGGCCGGCGAAATGGCTCGAAGGCTGGTCGAGGCAGGGTTGGCGGCAGGAGCTCAGATCCTCCCCATCGACAGCATCTATCGCTGGCAGGGGGACATCGTCGAGGACAACGAGTGGCTGATGCTGGTCAAGACCCGCCGAGATCGATTCCAGGCCATCGAGTCTGTCGTAAACGAGGTGCACTCGTATGACGTCCCGCCGGTCCTGATGATCGAGATGGACGACGCCAGCGAGCCGTATTTGGCTTGGATCGACGAGGGAGTCAACTGACAGGAAATGCCGCCTCCGGGTGAAGGCGGCATTCGTGGAGGTGCGGGGAGTCGAACCCCGGTCCGTCGAGCCGTCGGCGCCGGCATCTCCGAGCGCAGTCGTCAGCGAGCTTTCGGCCACAGGAACTCTGACGACGAGTTTCCCTGCGCCTATCCGGAGTTGGCTTGGCCCCACGGTCCCGAAACCCCGTGGGGGGCGTCCCGCTTTGCGGCGCCCGGCCCCGACCGTGCGGGATTCGGTCGGGCGGACGGGCTACTTAATTAGGCAGCCAGTGCGAAGTTATCTTCGGCACTTATTGGTTTTTCCGGTTTGTTGACGGGGCCCCGGAGACCCCGGCTCGCTTCCAACGCCTCAACACTCAACGTCGAAACCGTTTCACCCCCTTGGGTGGCTCAAGTCTAGCGGGCGGGAAAGACTGTCTCGGCGGGAGGGTCTACGATCGACGACTCTTCAAGGCACGTTCCATCTCGCGATCCGCGTCCCTTTCCCTGAGCGTCTCCCGCTTGTCGTAGGACGTCTTGCCCTTGGCCAGGCCAAGCTCGACCTTGGCCTTCCCCTGCTTGAAGTAGACCTGGAGCGGGACGAGCGTGAGGCCCTTCTCAGCGATCTGACCCCCGATCCGGTCGATCTCGCGACGGTGGAGCAGGAGTTTTCGCTCCCGTTCCGGTTCGTGGCCACCATCCCGGGCGAACTCATAGGGAGCGATGTAGGCGCCGATCAGGAACGCCTCGCCACCTTTGATCAGTGCGTAGGAGTCCTTGAGATCGAGACGCCCCTCACGCAGGGACTTGACCTCGGATCCGAGAAGAGCGAGACCCGCCTCGACCGTCTCGACAACCAGGTAGTTGCGTCGGGCCCTCCGGTTGCTGGCGACGGCCTTGACCCGCTCGGTCTGAGCCGAGCCCGCCATTAGGCCGCCCCGGTCGGGATCTCTTCCCCGGTCCCGTCGGCCTCGCGAAGGTAACGACTCAATCCGAGCAGGGAGCCGACAACGCCTGCCGCCGCACCGAAGATGATGAAGAGCAAGCCCCATCGGAGGAAGAACTGGTTGCTGACATCGAGCCGGAACAGGGCGAAGCCCTGACTCGCCTCGGCCAATCGCGATGCACCCAACCACACAGTGAACACAGCGAGAGCCGCCCCGACCACCCCCTCGATGAGACCTTCCAGGAGGAACGGGATCCTGATGTACCAATTGGATGCCCCCACCAGCTTCATGATCTCGACTTCGTCGCGGCGGGCGTAGATAGCGAGACGGATGGTGTTGGCGATGAGGACAACCGCCGAAACGCCGAGGACGACAGCCATCCCGATGCCGAGCACGTTGAGCACACTCGAAAGGTTCTGCAGCTGCTCGATCTGTTCGGCAGCCGTGTCGACCCTCCGCACCACCTGCTGCTGTTGCTCCAGCTTGAACTTGACCGATTGGTGCAACTCGATGGCTACCAACTCGATGCGGATCGAGGCCGGGAGGATGGTGGGGTCGATCTCGAGCAACTCGTCCTGACCAGCGAAGATTTCCTGGTACTCGACCCAGGCCTGCGCCTTGTCGACATAGAAGGCGCCGTTCACCTCTTCCCAGGACTCGACCTCGTCTAGCAAGGCCTGGTGTGCACCCGGAGGTACCCCATTGGACCCCTCGTCCTGGAGAAAGGCGATGACGTGCACTCCCTCCTGCCAGGCCAGAGTGTTGAGACGCAGGATCTCATTCACCACCAGGGCGCCAAAGGCGAGGCTGAGGGAGATGAACACCGCCAGAACGGCACCGGCGACGACCAGGAAGTTCCGCTTGAGGTTGACTAGCGCCTCTCTGAGGAGGAAGAAGAACCGGCTCATGCCTGGCCCTGCTCGTACTTGCCCGAGTGCTCATCCCTGATGACAACGCCCTTGTCGAGGGCGACGACCCTCCGCTGCATGGCGTCGACGATGGCGAAGTCGTGGGTGGCCATGACAATGGTGGTCCCGGTGCGGTTGATCCGGTCGAGCAGCTTCATTATCCCGACCGACGTCTTGGGGTCGAGGTTCCCGGTCGGCTCGTCGGCAAGCATGATCGGCGGTCGGTTGACGAATGCCCGGGCGACGGAGACTCGCTGTTGCTCGCCACCGGAGAGCTGCTTCGGATAGCGCCCTCCCATGTCGGCGAGACCAACGAGGTCGAGCACCTGGTCGACCTGGGGACCGATCACCGAGCGAGGCCGCCCCAGCACTTCGAGGGCGAACGAGACGTTCTCGGCCACGGTCTTGTTGGGGAGGAGCTTGTAGTCCTGGAACACGGTGCCGACCGACCGTCGCAGGTAGGGGATCTTCCACTTGGGCAGCGTCGTGATGTCCTTGCCCGCCACCCAGACCTTGCCCCTGGTCACACCTTCGTCCCTCAGCATCAGACGAATCAAGGTGGACTTGCCAGAGCCCGAAGGTCCGACGAGAAACACGAATTCTCCCTTCTGGATGTCGAGGGAGATGTCATGAGCGGCGACGGTGCCGCCCTCGTAGACCTTGGTTACGTGTTCGAGCCGAATCATGAGGACAAAGGGAGTGTCGCAGCCTCGTTTGGCTGAGTCACGGACCTGGGAACGGTAACGGCCTGGCCAGAACTACGCGGAATCAGTCCCCGCCTCGTGGAGGGCCCGCCGCCAACGGAGATATGCCTCGACGAAACCCTTGAGGTCGCCATCCAGGACGCCCTGGACGTTCCCCACCTCGTATCGGGTGCGCAGGTCCTTGGCTTGTTGATACGGCTGCAAGACATAAGAGCGGATTTGACGACCCCAGGCAGCCTCGCCTTGCTCGCCACGAAGCTCATCGAGATAGTCCAGCCGCTCTTGGCGCGCTCGCTCGGCGAGACGTGACTGGAGGATCGCCATCGCCCTCGCCTTGTTCTGCAGTTGGGATCGCTCGTTCTGACACTGCACCACGATCCCGCTGGGGAGATGGGTGATCCGCACCGCCGAATCCGTCGTGTTCACATGTTGGCCACCCGCGCCCTGAGAGCGGTAGGTGTCGATGCGCAGGTCGTCCTCATCGATTTCCACCTTTGCCTGGTCACCGAGGTCTGGAACGACGTCGACCGCGGCAAAGGACGTATGCCGCCGGGCATTGGAGTCGAAGGGGCTTATCCGTACCAGACGGTGCACTCCCCGCTCCGCCTCGAGAGTCCCGTAGGCACGGTCGCCTTTCACGGAGAAGGTGGCCGACTTGATGCCCGCCTCTTCCCCCTCGGTGACCTCCTCGACCGTGTATGTGAAACCGGAGTCGGTGAGGAAGCGCTGATACATCCGCGCCATCATCTCGGCCCAGTCCTGGGCGTCGACGCCGCCGGCGCCGGCGTGGACGCTGAGGATGGCATCCGCCTCGTCGTACTCGTCGAAATAGAGGGACTCGAGCTCGAGGGCATCGAGCTCCCCGGTGACTTCGCCCAGTTCTTCGAGCGCCTCCTTGCGAGCTACGTCGTCACCAGCCTCGTCGGCCAGCTCGAGCAGCACCTCGGCGTCGTCGATCTTGGAGGTGAGACCGCTCACCATGTCGAATAGACCCTCGTAGCGGGCGAGACGCTGGCTGACGGTGCGCGCCTCGTTTTGATCGTCCCACAGATCCGGAGCCTGGGCCCGCTCGCGGAGCGCGTCCAGCTCCCTCTCTTTGGTCTCGAGGTCGAGGAAGCGACGCGCCTCGACCAGCCGGTTGCGAAGCTCGGCCAGGGTGGCCTTCGGATCGGTTATCTCGGTGGTCATCGAACCGCCTAGGCGGCGCCGTGGCAGCGCTTGTATTTTTTCCCGCTGCCACACGGGCAGGGATCGTTGCGCCCGATCTTGTCCGAAACCGCCTGTTTGGCCGGGGCAGGTCCTACCGGGCCCGGCTCAACCCGTTGCGGCTCGGTCTTGGGCTTGGCCAACTCGACATGGAAGAGATAGCGAACAGCGTCTCGCTTCACCGAGTCGACCATCTCGGTGAACATGTCGAAAGCCTCCCGCTGGTACTCCGAGAGGGGGTCCCTTTGACCCATCGCCCTGAGACCTATCCCAGCACGGAGGTAGTCCATATCGGAAAGGTGCTCACGCCATTTGTTGTCGATCACCGAGAGCATCACGGACCGCTCGACCTGGCGAAGCAAGTCCGCGCCTAGCTCCTCCTCACGCTTGGCGTAGGCATCGAGCGCCTCCTCGACCGCGAACTCGATCAGATCGTCGGCACCCCCGGAGACCTTCGACTCGTCGAGATCAGTCGGGTACACCTGGGTCAGCTCACGATGAAGAGACTCCCAGTCCCAGGCGGAGCGAGGGATTTCGTATGAGACCTCCGACTCGACCGCTTCGGTCACGACGGTCTCGATCCAGTCGCCGATCAGATCGTCGCCGGCGGTGCCCTCGAGGATCGAGCGCCGCCAGTCGTACACCACCTCGCGCTGACGGTTCATCACCTCGTCGTACTTCAGGACGTTCTTGCGAATCTCGAAGTTCTGCGACTCCACCTGGCGCTGTGCGCGCTCGATGGCCTTGGAGACCATGCCGGCCTCGATCGGCTGATCCTCGGGGAGACGAAGACGATCCATGATCCCGGTTACCCACTCCCCCTGGAATCGCCGCATCAGGTCATCCTCGAGAGACAGGTAGAAGCGAGACTCGCCTGGATCACCCTGACGGCCGGAACGGCCCCGGAGCTGATTGTCGATGCGTCGTGACTCGTGACGCTCGGTCCCGACGACGTAGAGACCACCCGCGTCGATGACCCGCTGCTTGTCTGGGGCGATCTGCTCCTCGAACTCCTGGGTCAGCTTCTGCTCCAGCTCTTCGTAGGAGGGATCATCGTGGGTGACCCCGCGTCGCTTCAGCTCGGTGCGGGCCATACCGTCGGGATTACCGCCGAGCTTGATATCGACGCCGCGGCCGGCCATGTTTGTGGCAACCGTGACCGCCCCAGGCCGTCCAGCCTGGGCGATGATGTCGGCCTCCCGGGCATGGTGCTTGGCGTTGAGCACTTCATGCTTGACCCCGCGATGCTCCAATTCCTTGGACAGCTTCTCAGACTTCTCGATGGAGACGGTTCCGAGCAACACAGGCTGCGAGATCTCGACGCGGGCGGCGATGTCGGCCACCAGGGCTTCGTACTTGCCGTTCTCGGACTTGTAGACGAGGTCGCCTTCGTCCTCACGCTCCACCGGCTGGTTAGTGGGGATGGCGATGACTTCCAGCGAATAGATCTGGGCAAGCTCGGCCGCCTCGGTCTCCGCAGTGCCAGTCATCCCCGCCAGCTTTTCGTAGAGCCGGAAATAGTTCTGCAACGTGATCGTGGCGAGGGTCTGGTTCTCGTCCTTGATCGTCACGCTCTCCTTGGCCTCGATGGCCTGGTGCAGACCTTCGGAGTAGCGACGGCCTTCGAGCACTCGACCGGTGAACTCGTCGACGATCTTCACCTCCCCGTGGTCGATCAGGTAGTCGACATCCCGGAGATAGAGCTCCTTGGCCCTCAGAGCTGCCTCGAGATGGTGGACGAAGTCGACAGCGGAATGGTCGAAGAGATTCTCGATGCCGAGCACCTGTTCCACCCTGGTGACGCCCTCCTCGGTGGTCAGGACCTGCCTCTTTCGCTCGTCGACCTCGTAGTGGAGGTCCTTTTGGAGCCGGTTGGCGATCTTGGCGAAATCCCGGTACCACTTGGCACTGTCGGAAACACGGCCAGAGATGATCAATGGGGTACGTGCCTCGTCTATCAGGATCGAGTCGACCTCGTCGACGATGGCATA
>JALDXP010000040.1:0-14040 GCA_032154885.1 Actinomycetota bacterium | reverse complement strand
AGAGCAGGCCGACGTCGATCTCCCCGCCTTCCAGGGCAGCCACCGTGATCGGCCCACCAACATCGAGAGGGACGAACTCGGCGAACTCCAGGCCGTAGACCTCCTCCAGTCCCTGCAAGCAGAGCGGACGCTCCGGGCATTCCGGCGGTCCTCCGAAGATCATCTCGCCGGCCACCGGCTCGAGATCGGACACAGTCGTAAGACCGAATTCCTCGGCAGTCTCGCCGGTCACGACGTAGGCGTTCTTGTCCTGAGCCGGGCTGTAGGCGAGCAGCGTGATCCCCTGTTCCTCCCACGCAGTGCTGGCTGCTTCCCAGGTGGCGTCGGAGTCGGCGGACGCCTCCGCCCCCAGGAACCCTGCAACGGTCCCGGTGTACTCGGGGATCAGATCGATCTCGCCCTCCTCCAGCGCCGGCTTGACCACTTCGCGGTTGCCCAGGTTGAGTTGACGCTCCACGGTGTAGCCGTTCGCCTCGAGGCCCTGGGCGTAGATCTCCGCCACAATCGCCGATTCATTGAAGTTGAACGACGCAACCCTGATCGGGTCGCCTTCGGGCGGGGTGCCCTCTTCGGCGCCATCACCCGATCCACAGGCCGTGGCCACGAGCGCCAGACCCAGGATCGCCCCAACGGCGCCAGCGCGGAATGGTTTCCGCATGGGTATCTCCTTCTCTAGGTAGTAAACAGGCCCTGTCTTTCCACCAGGGCCGACCAGGCAAACCGCATAGCGTTTCTGCGGATTCCCGTTAACGGGCCGGCCTCGTCCCCCGCGGAGTCGTCGCCCGCTGCATTGCCGACAGTCCCAACTCGGCTGCGATGGCCAACAGACCGACCAGAATCGCCCCGACGATCAGCCGTCCCATGTCCTGTCTGGCAAATCCGTCGACGATGTACCTGCCCAGCCCTCCCCAGGCGACAAGGGCGCCCAGAGTGGCGGTGGCGATGACCTGGACAAAGGCGATTCGCAAACCCTCCATCATCAGCGGCGCCGATAGTGGCAGCTCGACTCCGGTCAAGACCTCGCGCTCCGTCAAGCCCATGCCGCGAGCCGACTCGATCGTGGCGGGCTCGACCGCCTGGATCCCGGCCACGGTATTGGTGAACATCGGTGGGGCAGCGAGGGCGACCAGCGCCACGAGGACCGCCCAAGGCTCTCCTACCCCAGCGCCCATTTGCACCAGGACGAGGAAGGCGATGGCCAGGATGCCGAATGAGGGGACCGCCCGGCCGATGTTGACCACGGCCGTGGCAACCGCCGAGCCACGTCGGATGTGGCCGAGCCAAACTGCCAACGGCAGCACCAGGATCCCGGCGATGATCACGGCCGCCACCGATACCCATATGTGCTCCGCGAGCCGGGCCCAGATCGAATCCGGCCCCGACCAGGTGGTTGGCTCCGAGAGAAACTCCTGAACGGACTCCCACGTCGTCATCAGGCCCTCCGCGCCCAAGGGCTGAGAACCTTCTGCAGAACGAGAAACCCGATGTCGAGGATCGTCGCCAGCACGACCGAGAGGACGACCCCGACCAGGATTTGAGTCCAAAAGAACGTGTTGAGCCCACGCAGGATGAAGTACCCGTAGCCACCGAGGCCGAGAACGGCTGTCACCGTCACCAGGCCGACCGTGGTCACTGTGGCGATGCGAAGCCCGGCGATGATCACCGGGAGGGCGAGAGGCACCTCCATCTTCCAAAACCTGGCCCGTCTCGTGTATCCCATGCCGTCTGCGGCCTCCAGCACCGCATCGGGCACACCGTCGATGCCCGCCACGAGGTTGCGGATGATGATGAGCAGTGTGTACGAGGTGAGGGCAATCACGGCGTTGGTGGCGTTTAGCCCGACAACGGGCACCAAAAGGGCGAAGAGGGCGAGCGACGGGATCGTGTAGAGAAGCCCCGTGACCCAGGTGATGGGCGTATAGGACCACCGCCAGCGGAGAGCAAGGATCGCCAGCGCGACGGATACCACCAGACCGATCCCGACGGAGACGGCGGTCAAACTCAGGTGTTGCCAGGTGCGGTCGGCGATCTGGTCGATGTTCCGACCGATCCAATCCCAGTCGACCAATGGTGAGGTTTGACCCAGGACAGTCATTCGGTGATGCCCTCGGCAATCGACTCCAGATCCAGCATCCCCCGATAGATCCCGTCATCGACCACCACCGCCACCCGAGCGTGGCTAGTGACGACCGCGTCGAGGGCGGATCGCATCGTCGACTCGGTGTCCAAGGTCACCAGGAACGGCCTCGGATCGAGATCCCGGATCGGTTTGGAGTCGACGAGGCCTCCGTCGATCCATCCCAATAGGCGTTCGCCATCGAGGAGGCCGAGCCAATCGACTCCATGCTGCTCCATGACCCGACGAGCCTCGGCCGGGGTCGTGGAGACATCCACGAAAGGCCCCCGCACCAGGTCCGCCTCGTTGATCGGGAGCAGGGCGAGGCGCTTCAGGCCACGCTCTCCGCCGAGGAACCGCTCCACGAAATCACTGGCCGGCTCGGCCAGGACTTTTTCGGGGACGTCGTATTGCTCGACGAGGCCCCCGATGTTGAGGATCGCCATCCGATCCCCCAACAGGATCGCCTCGTCGACGTCGTGAGTGACGAAAACGACCGTCTTGCCCAAACGACCTTGCAAGTCCTGAAACTCATACTGGAGCCTCTTTCTTACGATCGGATCGACCGCCCCGAAGGGCTCGTCCATTAGGAGGACGGGTGGATCGGCGGCAAGGGCGCGCGCCACGCCGGCACGTTGCTGCTGGCCGCCGGAGAGCTCAGACGGATAGCGAGTCATCATCTCGGCGTCCAGCCCGACTGTCTCGACCAGCTCGGCCACCCGCTCGTCGATCCTCGCCTGGTCCCAACCGAGAAGGGCCGGGACGGTGCCGATGTTCTGGGCGATGGTGCGATGGGGGAACAATCCGATTTGTTGGATCACGTAGCCAATCGAACGGCGCAACTCGTGGGCAGGGATGGCCATCGCATCCCGACCATCGATCTCGATCCGTCCGGACGTGGGCTCGATGATCCGGTTGATCATCTTGAGGGTCGTCGTCTTTCCGCAGCCCGACGGGCCGATGAGTGTCACACACTCCCCGCGTCCGATGGCGAGGCTGAGGTCGGTCACAGCGGCGCGAGAACTCCCGGGGAACACTTTCTTCACGTTCTCGAGACGGATCATCTGGTCGCCGGCCACCAGCACCTCCTAGGCGCCAGGCGCACAGTAGGTGGGCTCAGGTCATCTCAGCTCGGCGAGAAATGCGACCACGGAGTCCACATAGCCTTGCCGGTCGACGTCGTATGACTCGATGTGACCGGCGCCCTCGACCGTGATCAGTTGGATCAGGTCGGGGTTCGTTGCCTCGAGATCGAGGCTCGTATCGAGTGGGACCGTGAGGTCTTCGGTCCCATGATGGATCAGGACCGGTTGCCGAATGGTCTCGTCGGCGTCGGATATGTAGTCGAGGAGCTTCCAGTTGATCCCGATGCGCAGCGAGGTGATGAACTTGGCGGTCGCCGACACTGTCGCCGGGACCGGGAGCGGCAAGACCGGGAGCTCCCTCTGACTTGCCGCGTAGTCGACCGTCCGGCCGACGTCGACGTTGGGCGCGTCGAGGAGGACGCCGCTGACGATCTCTTGCGGCTGGCGGGACAGGAAGGCCATCGCATGGGCGCCACCGGTCGAGAACCCACTCAGGACGACACTCTGCGCCCCGTTGGCCACGGCATGCTCGACGGCGCCCGCAACGTCCTCCCACTCAGTAGCCCCGTATTGGTAGTAGCCCGACGGATCCATCGGCTGCCCGTCGTCGTTGCGGTAGGTGATCGAAAGTTGGGGATAACCGGCAGCCTGTAGCGGGGCGAACAAAGGCTCTGCCTCTGCGGGTGTGGTTCCCAATCCGTGAATGTGGATTACCCACGTGGGACCGTCAGCGGGGAGATACCAGGCGTCCATCTCCCCCAACGGTGTGCCGTAGGTCATCTCTTCCAACTCGTATGGGCCTTGTACCGGCGCGATGGGCTCCGGCGCAGGCACGAACCCATCCTGGATCAGCTCGTTCGAGAAATACCACCCGCCGGCAAGATGGAAGACCACCACAAGGCCGATCACGACCCAAAAGAAGCTCCAGAAGGAAATCCTCGATTTCACCGGCGAAGATTCTGCACGGATTCAGGCCACAGGCAACGACAATCCACCGACGAGGTGCTCGTCGTGGTCGGTGACCGGGATCGGATCCCGCCCGAATGTCGGCTCGAGCACCATTGCCTCGGCAATGGTCTCGTCGACTTTTGCCGAGAGAGCGTCCTCCATCAGTGAGCCCACCGGGGAATTGCCGGCCCCCTCGAGGCGATCCCGACGCACCAGGCCAATGAGCATTCCCTCGTCGGCAACCGCAAGAACGTTTTCCTCGTGTAGGCGGAGTGTGTCGTCGGCCAGCCGCAGAGGACTGACGAACACCGGCTCCCCCATCCAGCGGAAGACCCGGTCGGGGGCACTGCGCACCATGATCGCCCCGGCCGGAGCCTTGCTCCGGAGCCTTGCCCCCGGGCCAAACATCGACCGCTGGAGCCAGGATCCACCAGGTGCCCCGAATACCACGAGTGTCCCCTCGTCGAGGGTCTCCACGAGCTCCGAAATGCCTTCGACTTCCACGACGCGGCCACCCATTTCCGGGACCGACAGCCCGATGTGGTCGATTAGATCCTCGGCTTCCCGCGGATCATCGCCGGGCCGGATTGCGGAGAGCATCTCGGACTCGACTCCGAGGCCACGACCCAGACGAGACGCAGTGTCTGCAGCGAGGAACGAATGAGGACCGCCGGCCACGGCCGAAACCACCCGCTTCACGTTCTCGGGGACGAAGTCGAGGGGGACGGCGACACTCACCAAGTCGAACGATCCCGGGAATCTGCGTGAGACGAGGAGATCGGCCCGGTGGTTGATGCATTGCCCAACGAGGTCCCCGGTGATGCGGTCGGGCACGCCTTCGGAAAGAAGAGACGCCAGTTCGGAGCATCCGTTACCCCGTGTCCAAACCACCGTCATCTCGGTCCCCGCCGATGCGGTCACTCGCCCACTCCCTCCGTGATCAATCGCGGTCCTGGCTTGGGCGACCCTGAACCGCCGCCGACACCATAAGCCATTCAACGACCGATGTCACCGATCAGTTTCTGCACTCGGTGGGATCGCACAAGTGACAAGATTGCCCCTATGGAATTCGACGAAGTCATCCGCAAGCGCCGCATGGTGCGCAACTACAGGCCCGATCCGGTCCCGCCCGATGCTCTCGACAGGATCGTCGACGCCGGACTCCGCGCTCCGTCGGCGGGTTTCAGCCAGGGAATGGGATTCGTGGTCGTGACCGATGCGGCCACCCGCAAATCGATCGCCCACCTAGCCGAAGAACAGGAGTACGTCGCCAGCGGCTTCGATCCATGGATCTCGAAGGCCCCAGCCCATATCGTGATCACCGTCAGCGAGTCGACCTACCGGGAGCGTTATCGGGAGCCAGACAAGCTGGGCCCTGATGGGGAGGAGATCGACTGGCCGGTCCCCTACTGGTGGGTCGATGCCGGCGCGGCGATGATGGCTGTCCTCCTGGCCGCGGTGAACGAGGGCCTGGCCGCCGGCTTCCTCGGAGTCCATTCGATGCAGGACCTCGCCGCCTTGCTCGCCATCCCCGAGCACCAGAGCCCTATAGGTGTGGTGACCATCGGCCATCCCATGCCCGACCGCCGGTCGGGAAGCCTGGCCAGGGGCCGACGACCCCGCGTCGCCGTCGTTCACCGGGAGCGTTGGGCGGTTTGATGGACATCACATCGGCGGCGAATCCCCGGATAAAGCGCCTGGCCGCGCTTCGTGAGCGCAAAGAGCGCGACCGGGAGTCGATCTTCCTCGTCGAGGGCTCCAGAGACCTCGATCGGGCCGTCGCCCATGGTCGCCAGCCTCTCGAGATCTACTACGACCCGGCCCAGTTCTCAACTCCCCCACATCGCGCCGAGACCGAGGCGGCCGTGGCGGCCGAGGCCCTGGACCGGGCCTCGTATCGAGGCAGGTCGCAAGGTGTGATCGGCGTCTTCGGCCAGTTCGACGTGACGCTCGACCGCTTGACACCGGGACCCAACCCTCTGTTTCTGATCGCCGAGGCGATCGAGAAGCCGGGGAACCTCGGCGCCTTGCTCCGCACTGCCGACGCCGTCGGGGCCGACGCGTTGATCGCTGCCGATCCTGAGACCGATCCTTTCAGCCCGAACGTGGTGCGAGCATCGACCGGCGCCATCTTCTCGGTGCCACTGGCCGTCGCCGGCCTGGGTGATGCCATTGCCTGGGCCCGGGATCACCAGGCTCGGATCGTGGCCGCCGACCCTGGCGCTCCCGTTCTGCTCTGGGAGACCGACCTCACCGGACCGGTTGCCCTTCTTGTCGGCGCCGAGCACGCCGGTCTAACCGAATCGGCCCTTGACGCCTCCGATACGACCGTCTCCGTACCCATGCGCGGATCGACGGACTCACTCAATGTGTCGGTCTCCATGGCGGTGCTGGCTTACGAGGCCCTACGGCAGAGATCTGCTTGATCCTTGCACCGAACATATGTTCGATTAGCCTCGGAAGGGCGTGTCTGCCCTGCTCCAACCCAGCTTCGACGAACTCTCCACGCCGCTGTTCGACGTCACCTTCTGCGTCCTCGACCTGGAGACGACCGGTGGATCCCCCCGAGATTGCGCCATCACCGAGATCGGGGCGGTCAAGTACCGGGGTGGTGAATTGCTCGGGACCTTTCAGACCCTGGTTGATCCCGGGCTTCCCATCCCACCGTTGATCACGATCCTCACCGGCATCACCGAGGCGATGGTGGTCGAGGCACCCGATATCGGCACTGCTCTCCCCACCTTCCTCGAGTTCATCGGCAACGCGGTAATCGTGGGTCACAACATTCGCTTCGACATCTCCTTTCTCAACGCGGCCGCGGCTCTCCACGGCTATCCAACCTTGAGTAACGACACCGTCGATACCGCCGGGCTGGGACGTCGACTGGTCAGAGAGGAGGTGCGGAATATGCGACTGCAGACCCTCGCCACCCATTTCCGCAGCCCGGTGACGCCCATCCACCGCGCCCTCGATGACGCCCGTGCCACCGCTCATGTCCTACACGGTCTCTTGGAACGGGCCGGCAGCCTTGGTGTGACCAATCTCGACGACCTGCTCCAACTCCCTCGTGCCCGCGGCTCCGCCCACTACTCCAAGATCGCCTTGACCGACGCGCTCCCCCGTCAACCGGGCGTCTATCTGTTCCGGGACAGGCATGGCACGCCCATCTACGTCGGCAAGGCGACCAATCTCAGGGCCAGGGTCCGTCAGTACTTCTATGGAGACCAGCGCCGGACCATCGGCAGCCTCATGCGTGAGCTCGATTCCATCGACCACATCGTGTGCCCCACGCCCCTGGAAGCTGAGATCACCGAGCTTCGACTCATCCACACCTACCGCCCCCGCTACAACCGTCGGTCCCGACCTCCAAAGTCCTCACATTGGGTCAAGCTGACCGCCGAGCCCTTCCCGAGGCTGTCTGTGGTGAGGACCCTCAAGACGAATGCGCTGGCCCATCTCGGGCCCTTCCGATCCAAGACGGCCGCCGACCTGGTCGTGTCGGCCCTCTGGGACGCCACCATGATCAGACGCTGTTCCTCCCGACCCGGTACCCGGTCGGCGCGCTGCGCACCCGCCCAGATGGGTGCAGCGCTCTGCCCATGTGACGGCACCCTGGATCCGATCGAATACCAGCGGGTGGTCGACCAGATCGTCGAAGGCATCACCTGCCGATCCGAGTTTCTCCTCGACCCGCTGGTCGAGCGGATGGAGCAGCTTTCATCGGAGCAGCGATACGAGGAGGCCGGATGGGCACGGGATCGTCACGACGCTCTGGCGCGAGCCATCGAAACCAGCCGAACCTGGGTTGCCCTCGATGGGCTGGGAGTCTGCGAGATGGAGGGGGAGGACGGATCCCACGTTGTCGTGGATCACGGGCGGCTCGTCTGCACCTGGCGGGCCGGCTCGAGCCCGCCTCTCCGACCCACGCCTGATGTGGGAGCTGAACCGGGGAACGAGGTCCCGGACTCTGTCGAGACCGCCGAGGAGGCCCGTCTGATCTGGAACTGGATGAAATCAACACCCATGCGTCTGATCGACGCCACCGGAAGTCTCTCCCTGCCCGTTAGGCCCGTGACCCTTCTCGGAGCCCGATCAAAGGGGTAATCGGTCGATCTCGATCCAGGTCGCCGCGGCGACGGCCACTTGGACACCGTCAGCATCGAGCAACGCCGATCCGGCGAAGTGCTTACGACCTTCGGCTGCGATCGGCCAGCCGATGACGATCAGGCGCTCCCCGATCTCGGGCAGCCGGTCGATCCGTGCCGTGAGACGGCCGAGCAGGGCCATCGGGGTGTTCTCGAGGCCGAAATACGACGGGCAATCGAGGGCGGCCCAGACATGACGGCGCTCGACCAGGCCTGCGGCACCGCCCAACGACTCATCGGGAGCCCATGGGGCGGCCACCACCGGCGAACCGTCGAGACGACCGGGGAAGATGCGGAGCCCGTCACCTGGTTCACGTTCCGGCCCGCAGACGAAACAGGTGGGGAACGGGTGGGTCTCGAACCCGGAATAGCGCTTCGAGGCCGCCACTGCGGTCTCGAAATCGGGGCCGGTAGGGACGACTATGTCGATGGTGTCCGGAACTGCTTCACCAACGAGCTCGTTGCCGTCCATCAGCCGGATCTGCCCCTCGTTTTCGACCAGGATCATGGGAACGTCGAGCGGTGGGGGGCGACGCAGTGTGGCCGTGGCGACACCGTCGATCCCCTCGCCTACGACGCCACAGGCATATCCGCCGTTGGCGCTGTTGGGCGGGCCCCGGAAACGTGCGTCGATGAGGATCTCGTGGCTCATGCCTCGCTGAAGCTAATGACGCTTTCCGGCAACTTGAGTCTGACCCCGCGCCGAATGAGACTTGACAATGTGGGCACCCATGTCGAGCTCGAGGATGCAGGTGTTTCGCTCGGTGGCCAGACCATCCTGCGCGACCTCACCCTGTCGGTGGGTGCCGCCGAGGTCCTGGGGATCGCCGGTCCCAACGGATCGGGCAAGACGACGCTCCTCCGGCTTCTTGCCACTCTGATTACCCCCGCTCGAGGCACCGGCAGGGTCTTAGGAGCGGCACTCGGCACGCCCGAGGTGTACGGGATCCGGCGTGAGATCGGCCTCGTTGGCCACACCCCCACCGTGGTCGGCGAGCTCACACTTCGTGAGAATCTGGATCATGCCACCCGTCTGTTCGGCGGAGACACGGAGCGGATCGAACGCGCCCTGCAGGTCGTGGGTCTGGCCGAGGCCGCGGACCGGAAGGTCGAGCAGAGCTCGTACGGCATGTTGCGTCGTACCGAGGCGGCCAGGCTGCTAATAACCCGGCCGAAGCTCCTCTTGCTCGATGAGGCGTTCTCGGGTCTCGACGTCGACGCCCAACAGCTCATCGATGCACTGATCAGCCGAACCACCGAGAACGGCGGCGCGGTAGTGATGGTTTCGCACGATGCCGCGCATCTGGGCGAGCGCGCCAGCCGGGTGATGGCCATCTCCGCCGGCCGTCTGGAGCTGGCGGCATGACATTCTGGGATCAGGCCATCGAGATCAGCCGGATCGACCTACGTGTGGAACGACGGATGGGCGAAGTCCTGCGGATAATCCTGCCATTCGCCGTCATCGCTCTCCTTGTGTTCCCTCTTGCGCTCGGCGTGGACCTCTCCGCCATCACCCAGCTCGGACCTGCGGTCTTCTGGGCGATCGGCGTCCTGTTCGGGATGCAGGTGGCCCTGCGCCAGGCCGCCGACGACCGGCCGGAGAGAAGGGACCTCTACGCGCTCCTCGGAGTCGACCCAGCCGCCAGATTCGTCGGTCGCACCATCTCGGGCTCGGTGCTCATGGTGGGTTTCATGATCGTTCTCCTGGTGTCAACGTTGGTTCTGTACAGCCCCCGCCTCCCCTCTGGCTGGCCAGGCCCGGTCCTTCTCGCCGTGCTCCTCACCGCCGTGGGACTGACTGAGCTCGGGACGCTCGCAGGGGAGGTCACGGCCGGATTGCGGAGCCGCACCGTCCTCGCATCACTCATCGTCGCGCCACTGGCGATCCCCCTCGTCATCGGCGGCTCCCAGACCCTGGAATCACTAACCCGGGACACAAGTATCCTGCCGTGGTTGTTGCTGCTGGTCGCGACCGACCTGGCGCTGGCGGTGGCCGGCGTCGCGCTGGCCCGACCGCTCGAGGAGGCTTCGAGATGAAACGAGTCCGCATTCTGATGGCGATCGCCGCTGCGGCGATGCTTGCGGGCCTCTATCTCACGCTCACTTCGCCCACCGACCGTCTCCAGGGCGAATACACCCGGATCGTCAACATCCACGCTCCCTCGATGTGGGTCGCCTTCCTCGCCTTCGGCGTCACCGCCCTGGCCTCGATCCTGTGGTTGGTCCGGAAGACAGACCGATGGGACCGAATCGCCGAGGCATCCGTAGAGACCGGCGTCCTGTTCACCGCTACCGGTCTGTTCACCGGCATGGTGTGGGGACAGGCGGTGTGGGGCAGGGCCTGGGACTGGGCCGATCCGCGCATGGCATCGACCGCGGTCATGTTCTTCGTCTACATCGGCTATCTGGCCTTACGCCGGGCCACCCCCGATCCGGTCATGAGGGCGAGACGCTCCGCCATCCTCGGCGCCATTGCCGTGGTCCAGGTGCCGCTGGTCTATTTCTCGGTCAACCTGTTCCGGTCGTTGCACCAGACCCAGTCGATCCGGCCTGACGGGGCCACGATGCCGGACGAGATGGTGATCGCCCTGCTGATCAACTTTCTCGCCTTCACGCTTCTCTATATCGCACTGACTGCAGGGAGAGTCGAAGTGGCCAAGGCCGAGGAGTCGAAGTCAGGCGAGACCGTCCCGGCAGGCGACGCCGTGGCCACACCCCTGCTCTCCGAGGTCGAAGATGTCTGATCAGGTCATCGTCTTCGGCACTTTCTTCATCTGCTACGCGGCCTTCGTCTGGTACGCAGCCCGTCTCCATCTGCGATATCGGCGAGCCAAGGGCTGACGGTGAGTCACCGCCGATTCGTCTACCTCGGCATCGGGGGGGTCATTGCCATCGTGCTCGCCCTCACCTTCAGCGGGCTGAACGACAGCCTCACTTACTACCTCTATCCATCAGAGGCGGTGGACCAACGTGCCGACTTTCCCGACGGCGAGCGCTTCCGACTCGCCGGCATCGTCGTGGCGGGGACTGTGGTGGAAACCGATGAATCGACCTCGTTCGAGGTGACCGACGGAGCGGCTGATATCCCGGTTGTCCTCAACGGCCCCCAGCCGTCGCTCTTCGCCGAGGAGGTCCCTCTCCTTCTCGAAGGTGCGTGGTCCGGGGACACGTTCCAGGCCGATTCCGCGCTGATCCGACACGACGAGAACTACGAGGTCCCCGAGGAGGGCGGGGCCTACCCGGAGGGTTGATGCTGGCCTTTCTCGGCTCGGCCGGAGTGATCGCAGCCCTGATCGGGTCGATCCTCCTCGTGGTGAGGGGCGTCCGCCGCGCACGAGGTGGTGAAGCGGACCTTCGGACACCAGGAAAGCTGGTAGTGGCGGGGGCGGTGATCTCGATGGTCGCGATGCAGGTCGCCCTTCTGACCGACGATTTCAGCCTTGCCTATGTCGCCAACCACCACTCCACCGCCACACCGTTTCCCTTCGACGTCGCCACGGCCTGGGCCGCACTCGAGGGCTCGATCATCCTCTGGGGCCTGGTCCTGGCCATCTTCACCTGGGTCGTGGTGCGCCAAGCGTCCGATCGTTTGGGAGCGGCCGCCGTGGCCGTGATGGCCGGAGTAGGCGTCTTCTTCTTCGGTCTCATGGTCACGGTGGCCAACCCGTTCGAAGTGTGTGTCGACGCTCTCGCCACCGGGTGCGCCGCTTCGAGTGCCTGGCCGTTCACGGCTGCCGACATTCCCGCCAACGGGCCGGGGCCGAACCCTCTCCTTCAGAACCATTTCCTCATGGCGGTCCATCCGCCGGTCCTGTACATCGGCTATGTAGGTCTCACGGTGCCGTTCGCCTATGCGATCGGGGCCCTATCCCTTGGGGTTCCGGGCCCCGAGTGGTTGCGGCGAAGCCACCGCTCGACACTGGTCGCATGGTCATTCCTGACGCTGGGGATCACGTTGGGCGGCTGGTGGGCGTATGAGGTCCTCTCGTGGGGCGGTTACTGGGCCTGGGACCCCGTTGAGAACGCTTCGCTGATGCCCTGGCTCGCCGCCACCGCCTTCATTCACTCCGGGTTGGTCCAGCAACGGCGAGGGATGCTCCAGGCGTGGAACTTCGTGCTCGTGATCAGCGCCTTCGCCCTCACCATCCTCGGCACATTTCTCACCCGATCGGGAACGATCAACTCCGTCCACTCATTCACCCAATCCGCCATCGGGCCAGCGCTCCTCGGCTTCCTCGTGTTGGTCCTGGTCGGATCGTTCACGCTCTTCGCCATGCGTTCGCATCTGGTGGCGTCGTCACCCCGCATCGAGACATTCGTCTCCCGTGAAGGCACTTTTCTGGTCAACAACCTGCTTCTCACGGTCTATGCCTTCGTGGTCCTCATCGGCACCACCTACCCCCTTTTGCTCGAGGCGTTCACCGGGACCCAGGTAGGAGTGGGCGAACCATTCTTCAATCGCCTCGCCGTTCCCCTCTCCTTCATGCTGCTCCTGACAATGGGTTTTGGTCCGGTCACGCCGTGGCGCGGGGCCCCACCTGGTCTCCTCTGGCGGCGGCTTCGCTGGCCGACGATGGTCGCTCTGGCCTCGGGTGTGATCGTGGCCCTGACCGTGACACGGGTCGCCTGGGTGATCCTCGCCATCGTCCTCGGCGTCTTCGTGGCGGCGGCGATCGGCGGGCTCCTCTTCGAGTTCGCCGGCGCCCGCAAGGCCAAATCGGGGCTTTCGTTGTATCAAGAGGCGAGGACTGTCATCGGAAACGACCAATCGTTCTGGGCCGGCCAACTCAGCCATATCGGCGTCGTTCTCGTCGCTATCGGCATCGCCTTTGCCGCCAACCTCCCTCTCCACACAGAAGTGGAGCTGGCGCCCGGCGAATCGGTCGACTTCGCCGGGTACACGCTCACCTACGACGCGCCGTTCCGCCGTGAAGAGCCCAATCGCGTCGTCCAGGGTGTTCGGGTCGAGGTCAGCCGTGCCGATCGCATCATCACCGTGCTCGAGCCAAGAGCGAACTTCTACGACACTGAGATGGGCGGCATCATCACCCCCGCCGTGATGAGCCGGCCCAGCGGCGATCTATACCTCACCTTGAGGAACCTCGACGCCGAGACGGTTCGGCTCGGCCTCGACACCTCGCCGATGATCTGGCTGCTGTGGCTTGGCGGCGTGACGACTGCCGCGGGGGGCTTCTGGTCGCTGACGGTTAGACGTCGTGATGGGGTCGTCGAGGAGCCCCTGGTGCTGGCCGATGTCTGAACGCACCCGCAACATCGCCTCGGTGTCCCTCATCGCGGTGATGGCGGTGGCGCTGCTCCTCCTCACTTCGACGCAGCCGGCGACGTCGGACCGGGTCGAGCAGATCGGGACCCGCATCAAGTGCCCGGTGTGCCAGGGAGAGTCCATCGCCAACTCCCCTTCCCAGATGGCAGAGGACATGATGGACCTCGTATCGGAACGAGTTTCCTCCGGAGTGCCAGACGACCAGATAATCGACGAGCTGCTGGGCTCCTACACCGGCGCAGTCCTCCTGGATCCGCCCGCCTCCGGCAACACACTGGTGCTCTGGGTCGCGCCAGTGGTTGCCCTGGGTGTTGGGATCGCGATGATCCTGTGGTGGCGGCGTCATCCGGGCCAGCCGGCCGACGAGGTCACTTCACCCGGGAAGAGTCGGACCCGGCTGGTGATCGGTGGCGTGGTGCTGGTCCTGGCCTTCGCCGGGATCGTGGTTGTGGCCGCCAACTC
>JALDXP010000039.1:0-14125 GCA_032154885.1 Actinomycetota bacterium | reverse complement strand
CCCACCGTGAACTCGTGCTCGATCTTCATCGTCCTCCTGCAGCCTGAAGCGGGGACGAACGGTAGTGACCGGCGGGGCAGTATCCCTAACGGTGCTCGGTGTCGCCGGCGAGGAGATCGAGGGCGTGTGGCACGAGGCCCAGGATGGCTTCCAATCCCTCCACGGACCCCTTGGTGGACCCGGGCAGGTTGACGACGAGCGTCGATCCGATCGAGCCGGCCTTGGCCCTGGAGAGCGCTGCCATCGGGGTCGATTCGAGACCCTTCGCCATCATCACATGCGTCAATCCGGGCGACTCACGCTCCAACACCAGGGCGGTAGCCTCGGGAGTCACGTCCCGAGGGCCGAAACCTGTGCCGCCTGTGGTGAGGACCAATCTCGCCACCGACGCAGCGTCGTGTATCGCCGAGACGATCGCTTTCTCCTCGTCGGGCACGACTGATCGCCCGACGGTGTAACCGGCATCGGACAAGATCCGGCTCAGAGCCTCACCGGACAAGTCGTCACGGACTCCGGCGGCGACACCGTCGCTCACCGTGATCACGTGGGCAGTCGTGGCCGTCAACCCCACAGGACGGGGTTCACCGACACTCCGCCACGGAGCACGAGTTGCTCGAAGAGGAGGATCACGACCAGGGTTGCGCCCAGGCCCCAGGGCCAGGGTGTCTCCCGAAGCTCTTCGGGCCCGTGGACGGTCGTGGTCCCGTGTGCGGCGGCAAGCGTCGCAAGGAAGATCACTGCTGTTAGGGGAAGGGCTGGCACCACACCGCTCCCGGCGTCGGGCACGAAAAACGGGATGGACAGGAACACCGCAGCGATGGCCGGTACGAGAGCAATCCAGAAGGCAAAGGTGATGCGCTTTCTTCCCGTGGAGATCATCTTGTCGTGTGGCGTGAACGCCAGGAAAGCGGCTGCCGCCGAAAGCGCCACCAAAAGGAGGCCGACCGCACCCCCGGCGGACAACACGTACTCGAGCCCGGCCGGCGCTTCGAGAGTCTGATACGCCAGAGCGAGGGGGCTATCGGCATCGAATGGGACCATGACAGCCTGGACGAAGGCCTGCCTGAGCAGATGGAGGACCATCCACAGGAGGGTCAGGCGTGCCACTCCATGACCGCGCGCCGTCGGATAGGAAAAGAGTGCGAAGAAGCCGACAATCAGGCAGAGGAGGAAGCCGCCGGCCCAGACGAGGTCTGAGGAGACGCCGCTGATCTCCACCCGGTTGTTGTAGATGACAGCGTTGCCACCCAGTATCAGGGCCATGATGCCGTCACCGAGGTCGTCGACGAACTGCGCGACGACGATCCCCAGCGTCGACCCCAGGGCCGATGCCACAACGAGGGAAGGGCCGATTCTCTTGATTGTCTCGGTTGTCAGAGGCCCCGAGACGGTTACTTCACCAGTCACAAACGGTCATCCTAAATGAGGGTCATGTGCACGATCAGATAGGTGATCGGCAGGTAATCGAGAGTTCTAAATGGCGACGATGAGAGTTCCGATCATCCAGATCACCAGCAATCCGATCGAGACGAGGAGGACCGACGCGGTCCTTCGCCAATTGAGGCCAGACCAGATCGCTATGAGCAGCAAACCTACCGCCATCACGATGCTCCACCACGGCGGTACCAGGCCGGCGACGGCCCCGCCCACCACCAGGATTGCCACCAACGCCAGAAACCCGGCGGCCACCAAGGCGTAGAGGACCTGTCTCGGGCTGGGCTCACTCACAAAAGTCCTGCCGCTTCTCCAACCCGGCGATACCACTGGCCGAGGGACTCGATCGTCTCGTGAGCGTTCAGCCCGCTCGGGTTGGGCACCACCCACAGTCGAGCGTCACCTATGCCCTCTGGTTGCTCTCCGAGGACTGCACGGGGACGTTCGAAGGCCGTGCGATAAGCGGTGAGCCCCGCAACGGCTGCCACCACGGGCTTCACCTCGGCAACGACGGCTGCGAGGCGTCCAGCCCCCTCACGGAGCTCGGCTCGGCCCAATTCCGACGCCCGAACCGTCGCCCTGCGGACGAGGTTTGTGATCCCGATCCCCTTCCGCTCCAAACGCTCCTTCTCTTCCGGGCTCATCCCGGTTGATGTGTCGATCGACCAGTCGATGAGACCGGCCATGCGCAGCGCCGGATAGAAGCGGTTGGAGGGATGACAGAAATGTGTGTTCGTCGCCGCCGTCCACAACCCTGGGTTGATCCCGACGAAGAGCAATCGGACATGGGGGCCAAGAAGATCATCCACTGTCTTGCCCTGAAAAGCCTCCAGTTGCTCCCTGGTGAAACCCATCGATCGGATCGACCCGTCAGACCGCCGGAAGCCAGGGAGGTGGGGGCGCGTCGATTCGAGACAGCTTGGAGGAAACCGGGCCGAATCGGTCGAGGTCGTGATCCTGCCAAGCCTTCCAGGCACGGGTGATCTCCTCCTTGCTCCGCGCAACGAAGTTCCACCACATCTCGATCGGCTCGCCCAGGGGCTCACCTCCGAGGACCAGGAAGCGGTTCTCGTCTCCTACACCCTCGATCGGGAGCGTCTCGGCGCCGGGAGGCACCAGGGCGAGCCATCCCGGCTCGACGATGGCATCCTCCACCTTCAACTTGTGGCTGATCGGGATCACGGCGTACTCGAAAACAGCATCGGCCGGGATCTCGAGCCGCCGCCCGTGAAGAGTGATATCGAGGCCGACCGTTCTCCAGTCGACCTCGGCGGGCGAACGAATTCCGTCGACCTCGCCGATCATCACCTTCACCTCCGCGGCAGGGAGGTCCGCCTGCGGCAGATCCGGGATGTGCTCGAAGCTCGAGATTCCATGTCGTGTCTCTTCGGGCTGGGCCAGCCACATCTGCACTCCGTGGATGCCTTCCGTGGTCCCCAATTCGGCATGTGCGACCCCGTTGCCTGCCGACATCAGGTTCAGCTGCCCGGGTCTGATCACCTGCTCACTGCCCAGCGAGTCGGTGTGCAGCGCTTCGCCCTCGAGCAGCCAGGTGACGGTCGACAGACCTATGTGGGGATGGGGGCCGACCTCCAGGGGATGAGGCTCGTCGAAATCAGGGGGCTGGATCAGGTCTACGAAGCACCACGGTCCCACGGTCCTCCGCCCCTTGGTGGGCAGGACCCTGCTGATAGGCACACCGCCGACGGTGGTCGACCGGCCCTCACGGACCTCGATGCGAGCGAGAGGCCCCTGCTGTACCGAGGCGTCGACGGGTTGGACGGGTCCGCTCAACTGCGCTCCCGAATCGAGGAGTCGATCTACTTCTTTTGACTCTGGTAGTAGGGGTCGTCACCGGAGGCATGGTCGGTGACATCCACGACCTGGGTCAATGCAGGGATGGACTCGAGAAGGATCCGCTCGATTCCCTGCTTCAGGGTGACCTGGGCGAGACCACACCCCTGGCAACCACCGAAGAGACGCAAATAGGCAATCGTGCCGTCGACAGAGACCAACTCCGCTCCACCCCCGTGGGCGGCGATCGCCGGGTTCACCTGCTCTTTGATGACCTGCTGCACCTGATCGACGAGTGGACCTGAAAGGTCTCCTCCCGGAGCCGACATCGGAGGTGGCGCCGGACTGTTCGGGTTGTTCATCGAGAGACCCTGATCGGTCAGCTCGAGGGCCGCGCCGTCGAGCTTCTCTGTGTCGTCCTCTGGGAAGATCAGGGCAAGACCGTCATGTCGCTCCATGACCCAGCCCTCCTTCATGTCGGCGAGGGCGACGAAGGCGAGCTCATAGGTGAACTGAGGGCCGCGGAACCCTGTCACCTCGATAGAGAGGGCGAACTCTCCGTCCCCCGGCTCTTGATCCCTCAATTGGAGGATCATGTCGAGGGCGTCGGGCGCGACGCTGAGAACGGTGTCGTCTGACATCTGTAAGGATGGTACCTGGTCCCTCGACCCAATCACATGCCCACTGCGATCGTCCTCCTTCCCAGCACCACCTATCGCGCAGCCGACTTCGTGCGCGCCGCTGAGGGGCTCGGCGTCGACCTGATTGTCGCCTCGGAGAACCCGCCGCCTTTCGACATGGGTGATCGCTATCTCCAGGTCGATTGCTCGGATCCGGACCTCGCTGCCGAGGCGATTGTGCGTATCGGTGATGACGCCCCGATCGACGGCGTCGTGGCTGCCGACGATGCCGGGGTGGTGGCCGCCGCCATCGCGGGCAGAAAGCTGGGGGTGCGTGCCAACGAGCCGGAGGCTGCGGCCGCCACACGGGACAAAGGAAGGCAACGCGCCCTGCTTCGGGCCGCCGAGGTGCCCCAGCCGAGGTACGAAGCGATCTCACCCGGCGAGGACGGAGTACGGGCCGCATCGAGCGTTGGATACCCCCTCGTGCTGAAGCCAGTGGATCGGGCTGCCGGCCAGGGCGTCATCCGAGTCGACCAAGCCTCTGATCTGTCGACGGCGCTGTCACGAGTGCGCTCTATCTCCGGTGAAAGAGCTCCCCTTCTCGTCGAGGAGTTCATGCCAGGCGACGAGGTTGCGCTGGAGGGCCTGGTGCGCGACGGGGAATTGACCACTCTCGCCATTTTCGACAAGCCCGACGCGGTGCAAGGCCCCTTCTTCCCGGAGACGATCCTCGTGACGCCGAGTCGCCTCGACGACAAGACCCAGGCCGAGTGCCGCCGGGTATCAGGGGCGGCATTGGCCGCGATTGGCATCAGTCACGGCCCCGTTCACGTCGAGATGAAGGTCGATGGCGCGCTGGTCCGCGTCATCGAAGTCGCAGCCAGATCGATCGGCGGCCTCTGCTCGCGGAGTTTGAACTTCGGGTTGCTCGGCACCACTTTGGAGACGTTGATCCTCCGCAACGCCATCGGCATGGAGAAACCCGAACTGCGTCGGGAGACGATGGCCAGCGGAGTGCTCATGATCCCGATCCCGCGACCGGGGACGTTCACCGGCATCGACGGTCTGGACCAGGTGCGAGAGCTCGAGCTGATCTCAGCCATCGACATCACGGCCACTCCGGGTAGCCAGGTGCAACCCCCGCCGGAGGGCGACCGGTACCTCGGCTTTGTCTTCGCCAGGGGACCGGATCGGGAGACAGTCGAGGCGTCGCTGCGTCGAGCGCGGGACCTCATCGGGGTGACAGTCGAATGACCGCGCCAATTTCGGTCACCGCCCTGAGACCAGTTTGTCCAATACCCACGGCCCTGAGGTGTCTCAACCTCTACTTGACGGTTAGTGCTTACCCGCGAAAGCGCGCGTAAGACGATTTTGTCATTATGGACACCATCCTGATCTTCGCCGGTGGTGACCTCCCCGATGCCGGAATAGCCGAGGAGCTCCCCTCCGCCGACCTGGTGGTGGCCGCCGACAGTGGCTACGACGCCGCCGAGCACCTCGGGTTCCGGGTCGATGTCTTGGTCGGCGATCTCGACTCTGTCGAGACCGCGCCCATCCCCGGGCATGTGATCGTGGAGCGCCATCCCGTCGACAAGGACCAGACCGACCTCGACCTGGCCCTCGAGCTAGCGATCCGGGAGGACCCGTCAAGGGTGGTGGTCATCGGTGGGACCGGAGGGCGGTTCGACCACGAGACGTCGACGGTGGGGCTCCTCTGCTCTGATCGATGGGGGGTCATCGATGAGCTCGATTGGGTCTCGTCACGAAGTCGCGCCCATGTCCTGCGACGACGACGGATCCTCCATGGGGATGTCGGGGCGCTGGTGAGCCTGATCCCGGTGGGTGGGCCGGTCACCGGGATCACCACAAATGGGCTCCAGTGGGAGCTCGACGGTGACACCTTCGAGGCGGGCACAACCAGAGGGGTGAGCAATGTGATGCGAGCGCCGGTCGCCGACATCAGGATCGACTCGGGATGTCTCCTCGTCGTGTTCCCCACCTAGGGCTTTCAGACGATCAGAGACCGGCTGCCACCGACGGGTCGAGCTGGGTATATCCAGCCAGGTACTCCGACCGCTCCTTGCCCAGCCTCGCCACCATCTCCTCGTACTCGGCCTCCCTGCCCAGTCTCCGATAGAGCTGCGCCGGTTGGAGTAGTTCGACGTCGTCCACACCGGGCACACTCGCGGCAATCTCGTAACCGAAGTCGGGATCGGTGGACCATTCGATCGTGCCTTGCACTATCCCCTGGACAATGGCCGACGAGTCCTGGATCCTGACCTTCTTCGAGCCCTCCTCCTCTCCTCCCACCCGGCCGGTATTGAGCACGAACGCCTCCAGGTCGGGCATCGACTCGAGCAGCTCCAGCAGGCGATTGCCCTGCAACGCGTCGTCGTCGAAGAAGAACGGATTGGTGCCGGGCACGCGGAGACTCTTGCCCGCCTCGGCAGCACCGCCGGCTGACGTTCCCTTGGTCTCCCCCAACATGAAGAACGCCGGGATCTGGTCGCGTCGGAGCCTGGCAACGGCGGGGATGACGTGGTCGGACCGATTCAACATGAGGAGGTATCGGGCCGGGGGGACGTCTCTTGGGTCGCGGTGCCGGATGTTGGCCAAAGGAAAAGTGCTTCGGCCGTTGGCCGTGTAGTTGGTGTCGAAGAAGTCGACCTTGCCGTCATCCGTGACCGAGACATTCTCCAACCATGCATCCGGCCTGGTGGTCCCCCCGTAGATGGTGGGCTCTTCGTCGGCGTCGAGGCCAAAGGTCTTGGCGAAGCACCCGTTCTCGGTGGTGCGGATCGCCCCGCCGGGCATGAGGGCCACGAAGTCGTCCTGCACGGGGAGCGATCCGACCTGCTGACGGAACGTGGTGGTGGTCTTGCCGGTTCCGGAGAGGCCGATGATCAGCATCGACTCCTCGTCGCCTGACCGAGTCGACCCCGCGGGAAAAGTCTTGAGCCCTGCGTGGAGGGCGAGCCCGCCCCAGTCGTGCGCCAACCTGCCCCACATCCGGAGACTTCCCATTTTCGACTCCCCGAAGTAGTCGGAGCCGAGGACCCGGGTTACCCAGTTCTCGAGGTCGACGATGATGAGACGGTCATCCGGTTTTCCCGGGGCCGGGAGCGATGGGGTGTAGACGACGGTGAACTGTGGGCCACCCCCTGGGGCGGGAGGGAAGAAGAGCTGGGCTTGCATTCCGGCGATATTGGCCCCGCCTGCCTCGATCATCAGCCGGCTTGGCGTGCTGACGGATGGATCGGGCCCCACCCGTCCTTCGATGAGCAACATGTCCTGGCCGGCGATGTGTGCATCCTGGAGCCGAGCCCACTCCTCTGCCTCGGCTCTCGAGATCCGCTTCTTGTGGATCTCGTGGTCGGCGACGAAAAACGTCGACATGCTGAGACGGGAGGTGACTTCAGCCTGGTAGTTGAGATTCCCGAACTCGGTGGCCGTGACCCGAGGCATGCGCTCCACTGTCAGCTCACGAAGGCGTTCCTGTGTCGGGTTCACCTCGATCGACCTGGCTTGAGGCAATTCGAACATGGGTCAGCTATCACTCGACTCAGGGGGGGAACCCGAAGCAGAGTAGTCGCCTGAGGGTTGTGCGGCACTGCCCGGAAGCCATGCAGGCATCGGCTCCTGTCGGAGATAGGCGACGAGATTCGCCACGGCGAGGGTGGCCATCGCCCTCCGCGCCGGGATGGTCGCACTGCCGATGTGAGGCACCACCAGGCAATTGGGGAACTGGAGCAAGGGATGGTCGGGAGGCAGGGGCTCCGGGTCGGTGACATCGAGGGCAGCCCCGCCGATGATGTCGTCCGCCAACGCCTCCACCAGGGCATCGGTGTCGACGATCGGGCCGCGGGCCACGTTCACCAGGATCGCCGAGCCCTTCATGAGCCTGAGCTCGGCCCGGCCGATCATCCTCCTCGTCTCATCCGAGAGGGGGACGGCGATCACGACGATGTCCGACCTCTCGAGCAGCGTGGCGAGATCGAGTCGCTCCGCCTCCGGGACGTCCTTGGTTGTCCGCGCCGTGTACAGCAGATTCATGTCGAACCCGCGGGCTCGCCGTGCAATCGCCTGGCCGATCCGTCCCATACCCACGATCCCCAGAGTGGCGCCATGCAGGTCGCTGCTGAGGAAGTGCCATGGGTCCCACGGTCCCCACGACCCCGACTTGACGATGGCCTCTCCCTCGGAGAGACGTCTGACCGCAGCGCCCATGAGGGCGAAGGCCGTGTCCGCCGTGGTCTCTGTCAGCACATCGGGGGTGTGGCCAACCGCCACGCCGTGACCCCGGCAGGCAACGACGTCGATGTTGTCGACTCCGACCGACATCTGCGAGATCACCCTCAGCTTCGGGGTTGAATCGAGTAATTCGGAATCGATCCTGTCCGAGAGCATCGACAGCCACCCGTCACAATCGACCAGCCGCAAGATGAGGGTCTCCCGGGGCACCCGCTCTTTCTCATGCCAGACCTCGACCTCGGCGAGCGTCTCCAGGGGCTCGAGGATGTCCCCCGGGATGAAGTCGCTGACGAACACCCTCGGCATCGGGGCCGCAGGCTAACCCGGGCAACACAGAACAGTTCTCTTCCGCGCTGCCGATACCATTCCTCGAGATGCGACGCATCGCCCTGACCGCCCTCCTCAGCCTGGCAGTCGCCGGCTGTGCCAGCGCTGATGCGACTGAGCCTGCTCCCACCGTCGCACCCACGACCAGCTTGGCGCCGACGACCACCACAGCGCCCGACACAACCACTTCGATCGCCACCACTACGACGGTTGAGGAGGCCCTCGACGTCGAGTCGCTTCCGGAGGGTTCCTCTCTCGTCCTCGGTGCGCGGGAGGCGGTGGACGTCTTCGCCGAGCCAAACGAACCCGAGCCGACCCGCACCCTGGAACCGACCACCATCCTCGGGACCACCACCGTTCTCATGGTCCTGGAGGGGCCGAATGATGGTTGGGCCCGGGTCCTCATCCCCGGTCGTCCGAATGGCGCCGAGGGATGGGTCCGCGCCGACGAGATGGTCGCGTTCGTCGTCGAGGGCAAGGTGCTGATCGACCTCTCCGACCGAACGCTCCGCTATGTCGTCGGAGACAACGAGGTGATCGCAACCCCGGTCGGAGTCGGCAGCGGGGCCAACCCAACCCCGACGGGGCAATTCTTCGTCACCGACAATGTTGCGTTGGCCGACCCCAACAGTCCCTGGGGTCCCCATGCCCTGGGTCTTTCCGCCCGATCGAACTCCATCACCGAATACAACGGGGGCGACGGGATCATCGGCATCCATGGGACCAATAATCCGTTGTCGATCGGCCGGGCGGTGTCACTTGGTTGCATCCGTGTCGCCAACGAAGTCATCACACGTCTCCATGACGTGGTCGCCATCGGGACACCGGTGGAGATCCGGGCCTGACGGCTCGTATCTCCGTTGTACGTTTACGTTCTACGTTTCACGACACCGTTCGACAACACGGTTGTCGAACGTTCTTTGGCGATTGTGGTGACCAGGAGCTGGTCGCCTTCTTGCCAGATCGAGCTGACCAGCGTCTCGCCCGGGTAGACGACGCCCGAGAAGCGGGCGCCGAAAGAGGCCACCGCATCGGAGTGGCCTTCTAGGGCATGATCCACGACCGCCTTGCAGACCATCCCGTAGGTGCACAACCCGTGCAGGATCGGCCGATCGAACCCCGCGAAGGCGGCGAACCCCGGGTCGGCGTGGAGCGGGTTCTTGTCCCTCGATGCCATCCGATAGAGCAGCGCCTGCTGGGGAAGGGTGACTGACTCGACGACGTGGTCGGGGTCCCGCGTCGGCCTGAGATCGGTCGTCGATCGGCCGCTGTCCCCGCCAAAACCTCCCTCTCCCCTGATGAAGATAGACGCGCGATTGGTGAACAGCGGCTTGCCGGTCTTCTCCAGGACCGAGACGATCTCGACGACTACGAGTGCGCCCTTACCCTTGTCCATGATCTCGGTGACACTGCCGGTCTGGACCACCGTTCCGCTGGTCGGGATCGGCTCGTGGACCACGATCTCATGCTCACCGTGGAGGATCATCGCCGGGTTGATGTCGAAACCAGGGGCGTAACCCATGCTCATCATCACCGGGAACTGGGGGATGGTTGCGTAAGTGGGGAGAACTCGTAGATCCCCCTCGTAGACGTACCGCAACTCACCCGGATCGGTGGGCGGCACACCTGCGCCGACGCCCAGGTGATACAGGATGATGTCGTCCTCGTCCCAGACGGCGGTCCCACCGGCCAGCTCCGCCCCGACGGCCTTCTCGAGATCGATCGGCATCAGCCGCCCGCCAGACGGGCGAGGATCATCAACTCTTCGTTGATATCCCCCGGGATCAGATACTCGGAGACATCGCGGATCTCATCGAGGTGCTCCACGAGGTCCTCGACCGTGGGCACCACCCCCTGGCCGGCGAACCATCCGGTGTTGGTGCCGACGAAGACCCGTCCGTACCTGCCCCCGCCGACCGTGAAGATCTCGTGGGTGCGCTCGTTCTGCTCAGAGCAGAGATAAACGACCATCGGCATCACCTGCTGTGGGTCGAGCAGCTCGACGAATGGGCCGAGGATGTCCTCGGTCATCCGGGTGCGGGCAGTGGGCGCGACCGCATTCGACTTGATGTTGTACTTGGCCCCCTCGATGGCGAGCACGTTGGACAGACCGACCAGCCCGGCCTTGGCCGCGCCGTAGTTGGCCTGGCCGAAGTTGCCGAAGAGACCGGATGCCGAGCTCGTGTGGACGAACCGGCCGTACCCCCGTTCCTTCATCAGTTTGAAGGCTGGATGCGACACGTGGAAGGCGCCTCTGAGGTGCACATCGAGCACCGCGTCGACCTCATCGAGCGTCATATTGGCGAACGACTTGTCCCTGAGGATTCCCGCGTTGTTGATGACGATGTCGACCGACCCGAAGGCATCCAGGGCGGTCGAGACGATGCCCTCGCCGCCGTCGCGAGTGGCGACCGAGTCGTAGCTGGCAACCGCTTCACCACCGGCGCCCTTGATCTGATCCACCACCAGGTCGGCCGCGGAGTGCGAGGAGCCGCTTCCGTCGACCGCGCCGCCCAGGTCGTTGACAACGACCATGGCACCCCGTCTCCCCAATTCGAGGGCGTACTCCCTGCCCAGGCCTCCACCGGCCCCGGTGACCACAGCCACCCGCCCGTCGAACGTGATTGGCTCACCCATATTGCTGACTCCCTCCGATTGATTCCTGGCTCTAGAGACCGAGCGACCGCCCGATGATCTCCTTCATGATCTCGGTCGTCCCCCCGTAGATGGTCTGGACCCGTGCGTCGCGAAATGCCCTGGCGATGGGGTACTCCTCCATGTAGCCCCAGCCGCCAAAGAGCTGGAGACAGCGATCGATCACCCTTTTCTCCATCTCCGTCACCCACCATTTGGCCTTGGCTGCGTCCTCCGCGCTCAGCTCTCCCCGGTTCAGCTCCATGACCTGGCGGTCGACATAGGTCTGAGCGACGTCGAGCTCGGTTCTCATCTCGGCCATCACGTGCTTCACGGTTTGAAAGCTGCCTATGGGCTGATCGAACGCGTGACGCTCCTTGACGTACTCGAGCGTCCAATCGAAGGCGGCCTGAGCGTGGGCAACAGAGCCAGTGGCGAGGCTGAGCCGCTCCTGGGGCAGATTCTCCATCAGGTAGACGAAGCCCATCCCTTCCTCGCCGAGCCGGTTCGTCACCGGCACCCTGACGTCGTCGAAGAACAGCTCGGCGGTGTCCTGGGCGTGGAGACCGATCTTCTCCAGATTCCGCCCCCGGCTGAAGCCCTCCGAGCCGTCCTCGATGACGAGGAGGCTCATCCCGCTGTGCTTCTCCTGGGGGTCCGTCTTGACTGCGGTGATCACGAGATCGGAGTTGATCCCGTTGGTGATGAACGTCTTGGACCCGTTGACGACGTAGACGTCGCCATCGCGTATAGCCGTTGTCTTGATCCCGGCCAGGTCAGATCCGGCGCCGGGCTCGGTCATGGCTATCGCCGACATGAGGTCCCCCGACACGAGACCCGGCATCCATCGCCTGGCCTGCTCGCCGTCGCAGAGGTGCGTGAAATAGGGAAGGCAGACATCGTTGTGAAGAGTGATGCACATCCCCGAGGCCATGGCGTCGGCGCGCATCAATTCCTCGCCGACCACCATGTTGAATCGGAAGTCGGCTATCCCGCCCCCACCATGCTCCTCGGGCACCGCCATACCGAGAAGCCCGGCCTTGCCGGCGTTGCGAAACATGTCTTTGTCGACCCTCCCCTGCGCCTCCCATTTGGCGACATTGGGAGCCACCTCCCGCTCGACGAACTCACGGGCGGTGGAGCGGAACAGCTCATGATCCGCTTCGAACAGGTCTCGTTGCATATCCGCCCGGGGCCGGGTCTCAGACTCCTACGTAAAGACTCTCGATCTCGCTCGCGTACTTGTCGAGCACGACCTTGCGCTTGAGCTTCAGGGACGGGGTGACCTCGCCCGAGTCGGGGGTCCACTCGTCGGGCACGATGATCCACTTCTTCACCTGCTCGACCGAAGAGACGGTCCCGTTGGCTTCGTCGATCGCCCGCTCGATCTCGGCATTCACCTCATCGAGCATGGAGAAGGTCGCCAGGTCCTCATAGACCAGGCCATTGGCCTCGGCCCACGCCGGTGCCTCCTCATGGTCGAGGGCGACGATCATCGTCAGGAACTTGCGCCCGTCGCCGACCATGCACGCCTTGGAGACGAGAGCGTGGTTGCCGAGGAGGGTCTCCAGCTTGGCCGGAGCGATGTTCTTTCCCCCGGCTGTGATGATGATTTCCTTCTTGCGACCGACGATCCACACGAAGCCGTCGTCGTCGATCCGGGCCAGGTCGCCCGAATGGAGCCAGCCCTGAGAGTCGAATGCCTCGGTCGTGTCGTCGGGGAGCTTGTAATAGCCCTCCGTGATGACCCCTCCCCTCATCAACAGCTCGTCGTCCTCGGCAAGCTCCACCTCCACCCCTGGGAGAGCCTTTCCCACCGAGCCGAGCCGGAATGCTCCGGGGAGATTCGTCGTCGCCGGGCCTGTGGTCTCCGACATCCCGTACAACTCGAAGAGTGGGATCCCCAGAGTCTGGAAGAACAGGATCAGGTCCGGGTTGATCGGTGCTGCTGCTGTGATCGCGAGCTCGACCTGGTCCATGCCCAGCTGCTCGCGCACCTTGGACAGGACGAGCGAGTCGAGGGTCCCCGCCATCATCGGGCCCGAGGACCCTTCCTGCTCCGCCAGAACACGTTTCCGGTTGGCGTCCAGCGCCCGGTCGAGCAGGGTCTTCTTGATCCCGTGAGTATCGGCAAAACGGGCGGCGAGCCGGGAATGGAACTTCTCGAAAACACGCGGAACCCCGACGAACAGGGTCGGCCGGGCCTCCTGGATGTACTCGAGGACACCGGCGAGATTCGGGCAGAACCACACCTGGCCGGCCAGATACGTTGCCAGGTAGTGCGTGGCAAGCCGCTCGGCGATATGCGCGAGAGGCAGATAGGAGACCATTCGGGGCCCGAGGTCGATGTTGGCCGCCCGTCGCAGGCACTCGGCAGTCCAGACCACGTTGCGGTGGCTGATCATGACACCCTTGGGTGTGCCGGTGGTGCCCGAGGTGTAGATCAGGGTGGCCAGCGTGTCCGGGGTGATCGTGCCGGCGGTTCGGGCCACCGCGTCGGGATCGTCGGCAAGGCGATTCTTGCCCCTGACCAGGAGCTCGTCCCAGCTCAGCACCCAATCAGTCGTGTCGTAGTTCTCGGCGCCCGACATCAGGACCACGTAACGCAAGTTGGGCAGCTCCGAGCGGATCTCCTCCCAGCGCTTCATGAACTCGAGGTCTTCCAGCACCGCGACAGTGGCTTTGCAGTTGTCAGCGATGTACTGGACCTGGGGCGCGGTGAGCGTGGAGTAGATGGTCACCGCGGTCGCCCCGGAATGGATTGCGGCGTAATCGGCGATGACGTGCTCCGGGCGGTTGCCGGCCATGATGGCGACGAATTCTCCCTCGCCGACACCCAGGGCCTGGAATCCCGCAGCCGCCTCGTGCACTGCCTGGCGGTACTCACCCCAGGTCAGCGTCTTCCAGTCCCCATCCTTGTAATGGATCGCGGGCTGGGCACCGTGACGCTCCGCATTCCGATCGAGGTAGTCGACGATCGTCTTGCCCTCGATCTCGGCGTCGATCGCCGCTCGCTCCGCCAACACGGCTTCCTGGGACATTTCTCCTCCGCGATCAGGCCA
>JALDXP010000038.1:0-14253 GCA_032154885.1 Actinomycetota bacterium | reverse complement strand
AGTGTGGTTATCGGCGCGGGTCGCAAGAGACCTGAAACACTTCTCAGACACTCCAGTGCCTCGCCACGGCCACGCCGGCGACGGCCAGGGCTTCGGTGGCAGCAGGGGTCGAGGTGAGAGGAGGCCCGAACTCCTCCTCGCCCGCCATCCCGCGCACCGTGGAGCGGGCGGAGTGCCGGAGCCCATCGAGGTCGTAGCCCCCTTCCAGCGCGAACACCGTCCGGTGCGCTGGATGAACGCGGGCGAGACGCGAAGCCATCCATCCGTAGTCGGCGTCGAGCAGATCGAGGTCGGCCAGGGGATCTTCGGTGTGGGCGTCGTACCCCGCGCTCACCAGTACCCAGTCGGGCCCGAACTGGGAAACCACGGGTATGACCAGCTGCTCCCATGCCAGGCGGCACACGTCCCCGGCGGTGCCGGCGGGCAACGGGATGTTGACCGTCGTGCCGGCGGCACCGGTGTCGATGTCGTCGGGAAAGCCCACGAACGGGTAGAAGTCGTCTTGATGGATCGAGACGTACAGGGTGCCCGGATCGTCGCCCATCATCGTCTGGGTTCCGTTTCCGTGGTGGACATCCCAGTCCAGGATGGCCACCCGCTGACCCCGTGACCGGAGCCAGGCAGCCACCACGGCGACGTTGTTGAAGAGGCAGAACCCCATTGCCCTGGAACGGAGGGCGTGGTGACCCGGCGGCCGGCAAAGGGCGAAACCGGTGGCGTCGGCGCGCCCCTCCAGTTCTTCTACGACTGCCATGACTCCTCCAGCCGCGGTGGTGGCCGCGGCCCAGGTGTCGTGCGAGGCGAATGTGTCCATATCGAGGGCACCACCGCCGAGGAGGCAGAACCTCTCGATGGCGTCGACATAGGCAGGGTCGTGGACCAGTGCGAGGTCGGAGCGCTCGATCGGCGGTGCCTCGATCTCGGTCAGCTTCAGCCCGCTCTCGGAGATCCCGCGGAGCACCGCGCCCAGCCGCTCGGGCCGCTCCGGGTGGTTTCGGCCGGTGTCATGCAGGGCTCCCATCGGGCTGGCGGCCACCACCACTTCCATGCCGTACTCTCCCACACGTGCCCGATCGCCTGCATCTCGACGGGGTCTGGCCCGGCTCGGTGACCGTGCGAAGGGGTTGGGCCAAGGCATTGGCTCGGCCGTGGAACGATGACTTCCCCGACCCCGCGGTGCGTCTCGAGCGAGGCAGTCACGAGTTCCTGAGGGCCGTCGCAGAGCTACTGGGGCCGATGGGATCGGGCATCGTCTACTCCCCCGCTCTCTACCCGTCAGCTACGAAAGTGTGGATTTCGGCTGGATTCACCCCGTTCCGCTTGCTCGACGTGATGGAGATGCCATTGGGAACAGGGATCGTCCCGCCCGACTACGAGATCGAGGCGACCAACACCCCCAACTGGGACCCCTTGGTGGCGATAGATCATCTCGCCTTCGAGGGATTCTGGAGGATGAGCGAGGAGGGGCTTATCGAGGCGATGAAGGCAACGCCGCGCGCCACCGTCCTCACCGCCCGGATCGAGAACGAGCTCGCTGGTTATTCCCTGGTGGGCTCCCAGATGGCAGTGTCCTACCTCCAGCGTGTGGCGGTCGCCCCATCCTTCGCCGGCCAGGGCATCGGGGGCTCGTTGGTGCGGGCCTCCGCCCGGTGGGCCTCCAAACGCGGTTCTCGTTCTCTGGTTCTCAACCTCCGCCCCGAGAACGATCAGGCTCGCCGTCTCTACGAGCGGGAGGGGTTTCAGGCCCGGGAGACGCCACTCCACCTGTTGAGATATGGAGCTTGAGGGCCGGCCGGTGCTGAACTAGGGCCATGCCACCGCCGGTCTCCGACCGTTACCGCCTCGAGATGCGGCTCGGGCGCGACAACGACATCGAGGAGTGGCTGGCGACTGATACCTCCCTCGAGCGCCCAGTCCTCATTCGGTCCCTCGGGCCGGAGTCGAGCAAGGAGCGAAGGGAACGATTCATTGCGAGCGTCAGCGGAGCCGCCAAGACCGGGCATCCCCATCTTTCCCGGGTGTTCGCGGTTGAGGATGCAACTGGCGGCGCCTACGCCGTCTGTGAGTGGACCGGGGGGGCATCCGCCGCCGATCGGCTGGAGGCAGATCAGACTGTCGGTCTGGAGGAGTTCCTGCCCAACGCCTCGGGTCTGGCAGGTGCTCTCGCCGCCCTGCATGATTCAGGCGCGGTGCATGGGCAGATCGATCTCTCCGCCATCTCGTGGTCTGTTGCCCATCCAGCGAAGTTGGGGGCGTTCGGTCGGGAGACACGAACCGATCAGGACGGCGACGTGCGGGCACTGGCTGCCGCTCTCGAGACGGCCCTCACCGGGTCGGCACCCGGAGGCCCGCCGCCCTCGGAGACCATCGATGGAGTCCCGAGGGCAGTAGACCGGGTTCTCCGTTCCGCCCAATCGGGCAACCTCGAAGCCGCCGAACTGGAGAAGGCCCTGCTCGCCACCCCCACCCTCCGACCAGCGCAGCCGGAGCCGCTGTCAACCTCACGGCGTCTCCTCTATGTGGCCGTCGGGCTCGTGGTCCTGGCCGTGGGTCTGGTGGCGCTGGGCCGGCTCTTCATCGGTGGGGGCGAGATCATCCCCATTTCCCCCACGACCACCGTGGGCGCCAACCTGGCGACCACCACAACGGCGGGCACCGGCACGACTCTGGCACCGGGCCCGGTGCGTGTAGTCGACTTCGCGTCGTTCGATCCCTACGGGGAAGGCGGCGAGAACGACGAGGCACTCGGCAACGTCCTCGACGGAAGTGCATCGACGATCTGGAGGTCGGAGCGATATCAGGACCCTGTTTCGCTGGTGAAGCCCGGTGTCGGGCTCCGCTTTCAAGTGAGTGGCGCGCCATCGGCCGTGCAACTGATGGGACTCACCAGCGGCACCGAGTTCAGCATCTACTGGGCTCAGGACCCACCCGATGTAATCGAGGGATGGGAACGCGCGCTGACCGCTACAGCGGAGTCGAGCACCACCCTCTTTCCCCTCCCGAGACGCGAGGGCGGGCACTGGCTGTTGTGGATGACCGACTTCCCCGAGCAGCCGGACGGAACCTATTACGGGGAGCTCGGAGAAGTACGATTCACCCCGTGACGGTCCCCGGCAACGAAGCCGAGCTGCTGACTCGGGTCGTTTCCGGAGACCGGGATGCATTCGACGCAGTCATGCGAAATCACGAGAGCCGGGTGTTCTCGGTGTGCCTCCGCATCCTGGGAGACCGTGAGAAGGCCCTCGACGCGACCCAGGAAACCTTCCTCACTGTGTTTCGAAAGGCGGGCCAGTTCCAGGGCCGGTCGGCCGTCGGGACCTGGATCTACCGGATCGCCGTGAACACCTGTTACGACCAGCTCCGTCGTGCCCAGCGAAGGCCATCCGAGAGCCTCCCCGAACATGTCGACCCTTCGGACCCTTCGGCTGAGGAGGCGATCGAATCTGCCGCCTTGCGACCCGAGATCGAGGCTGCCCTCGCCGCACTGCCTCCCGACTTCCGCAATGCGGTGGTTCTCTCCGACCTCGAAGGACTGTCGCTCCCCGAGGCAGCGGAGATCCTCGGGGTTCCCATCGGGACCGTGAAGTCCCGTGTCTTTCGCGGCCGCCGTCTCCTCGCCAAGCAGTTGGGGAACCAAAACGACCAATGAGACCGTCCAAAGATTCGAATGCATGACCATTCCCTCGATCTGATCGCTGCCCTCGCTGACGGCTCTCTGAGCGATGAGGCCGAGGCGCGCGCCCTCGTCGAGTCGTGCCCGGAGTGCCGTGAGGAATACCGCGCTCAGACCGAGGTGATCGCATGGCTGGCTTCCACTCCCACTGTGGAGATGACCGATCTGGAGAAGGCTGCTCTTCATCGCGATTTGTGGACCGAGTTGCGCAATCAGCCTGGGAAGAGCCCGGCCACGCCGTGGTGGCAGCGCCTCGCCTATGTGGCCGCCGGGCTGTTCGTCACCGTCGGACTCGTAAGTGTCCTCAACAATGGCGCACTGAACGACACTGGCGAATCTGGCGCTACCACCGTCGCCGAAGCGCTCGATGCGCCCGTCGAGGAGGCCCCGTTCGTCGCCCAGGGAAGCGATGACGGTGAATCCGCACCCGAGATGGCGACAACCACAGCGGCTGCCACAGAGACGACAGCATTCGCGTCCGGTGGTGAGGAAAGCCTCGCCCTTCTCTTCGCCGAGCTGGCAGAAGATGCTCGCGCCAGGCAAGCCGATCGATCTGCGACCCAAGGCACCGATCGTGACGTCGAAGCATGCCTGTCTCGCGTCGGTCTCGATGAGCACGTCGTAGTAGACGAGATCGATCGCGATCAGATCTATCTACTGGTAATGCCGGAGGATCCCGAGGCGGAGCCGATCGTCACCTTCGTCGTGCTCCCCCGTTGTGAGATCGTCTACGTCGGATAGCCGACACGGACAACGGGGTAACTAATCTCGGTGCCAGTGGAAGAACTAGCCGCCAGGTTCGCCGAGATCCTCGAACAGATCACGATCAAGATCCGTTCGCTGACAGTTGACCGTGTGGCCAAGGGGATTCGTGTCACCGGGCTGGGAATCCTGGCGGCCAGCCTTGGGTTGTCCGCATTGTTGTTCCTGTTTCTGGCGATCTTCGGAGCCCTCGAAATCCCGTTGACCACGGCCGGGGCCTTTGCGGTCTTTGGTCTCGTATTCGTCGGAACAGGCACTTATCTGTGGTTGAAGAGGATCTGATACAGAGATGAGTCATGAGAAGTTGATCATCATCGGCTCCGGCCCGGCGGGCCTGACCGCCGCCCTCTATGCGGCGCGCGCCGACCTCGACCCGCTTGTTTTCGAAGGGGTGGCAGCAGGCGGCCAGCTGATGATCACGACCGATGTCGAGAACTATCCGGGTTTCCCTGACGGCATCCTTGGCCCGGAACTGATGGACCAGTTCCGCAAGCAGGCCGAGCGGTTCGGGGCACGCATGCAGCAGGTCGATGTGACCAGAGTTGACTTTGACTCCCGGCCACTCCAGGTCGAGGTCGGGGGAGATGACTACACGGCGGATGCCGTCATAGTCGCCACCGGTGCCACCGCCAAGTGGCTGGGTATCCCCGGTGAAGAGGAACTCACCGGGCGCGGGGTATCGGCCTGTGCCACTTGTGACGGGTTCTTCTTCAGGGACCAGGAGCTGGTCGTCGTCGGCGGAGGAGACACCGCCATGGAGGAAGCCCTGTTCTTGACCAAGTTCGCCTCAAAGGTCACCATCGTGCACCGCCGTGACGAGTTCCGGGCCTCGAAGATCATGGCGCAGCGTGTGCTGGACCACGAGAAGATCGTGGTGCTGTGGAACACCGTGCTGACCGAGATCCACGGGGGCACGACAGTCGAGAAGGTGACGCTCGAAGACACCGTCACCGGCAAGCAGCAGGAAATGGCGGCCAACGGCGTGTTCGTGGCCATCGGGCACAAGCCCAACACCGAGTTGTTCGCTGAAGCACTCGATCTAGACGAGAATGGGTACATCGTGAAATCGCCCGACGGCAGCACCCGCACTGATGTGAACGGAGTGTTTGCCGCCGGTGACGTCGCTGATCACACCTATCGCCAGGCGGTCACCGCGGCAGGGACCGGGTGCATGGCAGCCATCGACGCAGAGCGCTGGTTGGCCGGCCTGGAATGAAACTCTGACACCTCAAGGAGAAACCAAACCAATGGCCGAGAACATCGTCACTCTCAACGACGGCACCTTCAACGACGCCATCAGCGCGGACACGCCGATCCTCGTCGATTTCTGGGCCGAATGGTGCGGTCCGTGCCGGGTCATCGCCCCGGTGCTCGAGGAAATCGCCGACGAACACTCCGGCCTCACGATCGGAAAACTGAACGTCGACCACAACCCGATGCCGGCGGCACAACACGACGTGATGAGCATCCCGACGTTGATCCTCTTCCAGGATGGTGTCGAAAAGAAGAGAATCGTCGGCGCAGCACCAAAGCATCGGCTTCTCCAAGAGCTCGCTGAGTTCCTTTGAGTGGTGAGTGGCGAGTTCTGATAGGTGAGTTTCCGAAACCCAGAATCCAGCACCCACAACCCATAAACCGACCATGCGTCTTTACCGCATAGGAGACGAAGGAGTCGCCGTCAAGGACATCCAGGAGCGTCTCGATGCCCTCGGCTACCCCACCGAGTCGGATCCCGCGTCGACCTTCGGCACAGGCACAGAGGCCGCGGTGCAGGAATTCCAGAAGGCCAGGGGACTCGACGTAGACGGCATCGTCGGGCCTGACACGTGGCGCTCGCTCTACGAGGCCGGGTACCGCCTCGGTGACCGGATGCTCTTCCTCCGCCGACCGATGATGCGCGGGGAAGACGTCTCGGAGATCCAGTCCCGTCTCAGCTCGCTGGGCTTCGACGTGGGCAAGGTGGACGGGATCTTCGGACCCAAGACCGAAGAGGCAGTCATCGAGTTCCAGCACAACCGCAACCTGGCAGAAGATGGAAAAGCAGGGCCGGAGGTGGTCACCGAGATCCATCTGGTGACCCGGGGCGAGATGAAGGAGGGCCGACAGGCGGTGCGTGAGCGGGAATGGCTCCGTCGCCTCCCGCCCACCGTCGCCGGGGCCAGGGTGTACCTCGACGCAGGTTGTCGGGACACCCACGAGGCGTCGGTCACGTGGGAGGCGGCGTCGGCCGCCGCGTTGGGTCTGCAGGAGTTGGGCGGGCTTCCGGTGATGTCGAGGTCACAGGACGGATCGGTCCCCGAGCGACTGAGGGCCCATCGGGCCAACATCCTTGGCGCCGATCTCATCGTTGCCTTCCAGCTGAACCCGGACGGGGACGACTCGGTCTTCTACTTTGCCTCGGAACACAGCCGGTCCGAGGCGGGTGAATTGCTCGCCCGGTCCCTGGCCTCGGCCCTTGGCGGCAAGGTGGATGGGCGGGCCGGCGCCCTCCTCAAGGAGACGCGCGCCCCGGCGGTCGTTGTTTCCCGTGGCAAGCTCGACGAGGAGGTCGGGTACTCCGTAGTTGACGGTTTGACCCAGTTCTTCGCCAACGCGGCAAGTGAATTTGCCGCTAACCGTTGAACATCCGGTAGAGCCGCTCGAGCTCTCCCAGTGAGCCGAACCTGATCTCCATCTTGCCCTTCTCGTTCCGGTAGCTGATCTTCACCGGTGTGCCGAGGTGGTCGGTCAGCCGCTTCTCGAGCTCGATGATCTCGACAGGCCGGAGTTGACGGACACCGGTCGGGCTGTTGCGCCGCTCCCCCTTCCGAATCCTGACTGCCTCCTCCATCTGCCGAACGCTCCATCCCTCGTCGACCGCTCGGCCGGCGAGGTGTGTGGCGTAAGCGGCGTCCTCCATACCGACCAGCGCGCGGGCATGCCCGGCCGAGAGCTCGCCCGCATCGACCATCTCCTGGACCTCTGTCGGCAATTGAAGGAGACGCAGGGTGTTCGCGATCGTGGGCCTCGACTTGCCGACGCGCCCTGCCACCTGCTCCTGGGTCATTCCATAATTTTCCAGGAGCTGTTGGTATGCATGAGCCTCCTCGAGCGGAGTGAGGTCCTGACGCTGAACGTTCTCGATCAGCGCCTCCACCAGCGTCGGCTGACCGGTGGCCTCACGAATCACGGCCGGGATGACGCCCAAGCCGGCTCGCTTCGCTGCCCGCCAGCGTCGTTCCCCGGCAATCAAGACATAACCGTCGTCGGCTCCGGTCACCACGATCGGCTGGAGGATGCCCACCTCCTTCATCGAGTTGGCCATCTCTTCGAGCGACTCGTCGTCGAACCGCGAGCGGGGCTGGTTCGGGTTGACCTTGATCTGATCGACCGGGATCTGTCGGAAGCCCCCGGATTCGGCTGCGGCCGGATCGATGGGAATCAATGACTCCAGACCCCGGCCCAAGCCCGTCCGTCTACCTGTCATCACATCCTCCTAGTTCAGCCCGTGACGCTCGATGAACTCGCGTCCGAGTTGTCGATAGGCGATGGCTCCCCGGCTCATCGGATCGAACGCCTCGATCGGCTCCCCGTAAGAAGGGGCCTCGGAGAGACGCACCGAGCGTGGTATCACGGTGCGATAGGTGGTTTCGGCAAAATGCTCACGTACCTGCTGAGCAACATCCTTGGAAAGCTTGGTTCGACCGTCGTACATGGTGAGCACCACACCGCCAACCTTCAAGTCCTTGTTGAGATTTGCCGTCACCAATTGCACATTGCGCATCAACTGAGTGAGACCCTCCAGGGCGTAGTACTCACACTGGATGGGGATCAGCACCTCGTCGGCGGCAGTGAAGGCGTTGACCGTGAGCAGACCCAGGGAGGGAGGGCAATCGATCAGTATGGCCTCGAAGCCCTGATCGAGATCGGCAATAGCGGTCCGCAGACGTGTTTCACGTGAAAGCAGGGAGACGAGCTCGATCTCGGCGCCGGCCAGATCGATCGTGGCCGGAATGACGAACAAATCCCGCACCGACGTTGGCTCGATGGCGTCATCGGTCTCCGCCTCCTTGAGCAGGACTTCGTATATCGACGTGCTGATAGCCGAGCGATCCACCCCGAGACCACTGGTGGCATTGCCCTGCGGGTCGAGATCGATGAGAAGTGTTCGCTGACCCTGAAAGGCCAATGCCGCGGCCAAATTGATGGCGGTGGTCGATTTGCCCACGCCACCCTTTTGATTGGCCAGCGCGACAACCAGAGGGCGCTTCTCGCTCACTGAGGACGCATGATAAGAAGCCAAACAGTTTGGTCAAGGACCGTGCCCGGAACTTCGAGCAGATCGAAGCCGACCACCACCGGGGGCGCCGCCCAAGAGCCACCCACCACTGCCCTGCCCCCGGGTCTGAGAAGACGTGTGAAGTTCACTAACGCTTGCTCCGGGGAGAGACTGGCCCGGGAGACGATCCCATCGACCGGGGTATCCCAGTCCGAGATATCTCCATGCACGACCTCGACATTGGGTAGATCGAGCATCCTGGTCACGCGCTTCATGAGATCGACCCGTCGGCCCGATCGATCGAGTAGGACAAAGCGGGTATCGGGCATCACGACGCTGAGCGGAATCCCGGGCAGACCGACCCCGGAGCCGACATCGAGAACCAGATCCGGCGTGTCTCTGAATCCCCCGGCAAAAAGGAGAGAGTCACCGATATGGCGGTTGTCGACCCGGATCGCCTCGTTGGGGCCGATACCTCCGGCCTCCACGGCTTCGGTGAGCAGCCACTCCCGATACCTCTCGAGCGTGGAGACCCGGCTCGGGGATAGCTCACGACCGGCCCATTCGCTGCACCGAGACCAAAGAAGATGGGAAGGTTCCACGTGAAACAAGTTACCCCGCCCGAGCGGCGGGGTAACTACGTCTTGTTGGTCCTAGGTTTTCACCTACGGCCCAAATCTCAGCACCTACGACCTACTCCTCTTCCTCGGAGCTTGTGGAAGCAACGGCGGCGGGACCGGTAGCGGTCAAAACCACGTAGCGACGGGGCGATTCCCCTTCGGAGTAGGAGTTGACGCCTTCCCGAGCGGCGGCAGCGTCGTGTATGACTTTTCGATCGGCGGGGCTCATTGGTTCCAGCATGACCTCGCCACCTTCGACCATTAGTTGGTCGATGAGCCGATCGGCATAGATGGTAAGCGCCTGACGCCGTCTTTCTGCATAACCGGCAATATCGAGACGAAGACGGGCTGTGTCATGACCGTAACGCTGCATGACTGTCCGGGTCAGTTCGTGAATCGCCGATCGCACCGATCCCCGAACCCCTACCAGGGCCTCGGTCTGCTCCCCGTCGACGTCAGCAACGATGACATCGTCTTCGATCTTGGTGGTCACGGTCCCCTCCAGACCGAATGCATCAACCAAACCCTCGAGAAATTGTGTGGCGATCCTGGCCTGCTCCTCGATCGAGATGTCGGGACGATCGTCGATCTTGGGCTCTCGATTGTCTCCCTGTTGGCTCATGTGACGACCCTTGCTCTGCGATTGTTGGACACGTTGATTGCCGCCACCATTCTTAGCCGAAGTCGGTGCCTTTTGCTGCTTGGATCCACGGTCCTGACCTTGTCCTCTGCTCTCCCGTTTGCGGTCGTTGCGACGACGCCGACTCTTCCGACGCTTCACCCTGACCACGGCGTCCTGACCACCGAGGCCCAGGAAGCCCTTCTCCGGCTGCTGGATGACCTCGACCGCCAACTGTTCGCGGTCGGTCACACCGAGCTCCTGCATCGCGGCCTCCACCGCCAGGTCGACGGTTCTGGCCCGGACCTCGATCTCGACGTAACTCACGTCACCTCCTCCTGCGCCGTCGGCGCTTGTCTGCGGAGCCCTGTTGGGGTTTCTTCGCCTCGGCCGCTTCGGATGCCGGGATTGCCTCTTGTTCTTTCTTGGGCTCCTCGGTCGTCGTGGCCGCCGGCGTCGGGCGTCCGTCCATCTTGAAGATCAGGGCCTGCTGGCCAAGTCGGAACAAGTTTCCAGTCGCCCAGTAGATGATGAGACCGGCCGGGAAGTTCCAGGAGATAAAGCCGATGAAGAGCGGCATGACCTTGGTGATCGCCTGCTGAGCGCCGGCGCCCGGCTGGCCGGCAGGACGCTCCTGCCCGTAGGTGGCGTGCCATTGCTGGACGTACTGGGTGGCCACCATGAGAGCAATCATGATCAGATAGGGGAGGGCTGCCCTCACCCCGAGCGCCATCGCCTGGGCCGGACTGGTGAAGAGATCCATGCCGAGAAACGTCTTGGGGACGTCGTCGGCCAGCGCCAAACCAAGGGCAGTGTCCGGAGGGATGTACTCCTCAGGGGTCCGAAGAAGGCGGAACAACGCGAACCAGATCGGCATCTGGACCAGGAGGGGGAGGAGACAGCCCCCGGGAGTGGCCCCGGCGGACTTCTGCAGCTCCATCAGCTTCTTCTGCATCTCCTGGGGGTCGTCCTTGTATTCCTTCTGAATCCGCTTGATCTCGGGTTGAATCGCGGTGAACGCCCGGGTGGCCCGGGTCTGTTTCAAGGTGAGGGGAAACACCAGGAGGTTGACGACGATGGTCAGCAGGATGATGGACAGCCCGAGAGACACCCCCTCGGAGAACACGCCATCGAGAAGGTTGTAGAAGAAGCCCAGAATCGCGCCGAGACCCTCGATGAGGTAATTGAACAGGTTGCCCATCAGTTGGCTCTCCAGGTCTCGGGGACCGGGTCATAGCCACCAGGTCGGAAGGGATGACATCTACCGATTCGCTTCACCCCGAGCCAGGACCCGCGGATCACGCCGAAGCGCTCGATCGCCTCCGCCGTGTAATGCGAGCATGTCGGCTGGTAACGGCAATTGGCTCCAAGGTTGGGACTTACCAATTTCTGGTAAATCCGGATGAAGCCGACCGCAATCATGCGAGGACGGAAGATCGTGTCAGACATCAGGCGTCTCGAGGGCGCGTTCCAGCCACCCCATCAGCTGGGGATGCGGGGCATCTGCTACCTGGCTGCTGCCGATGAACACGTAATCCGATCCTGGTTTCAAATCCACGCCACGCAGAGAGTGCCGAAGACGGCGCTTGATCCGATTCCGGGTGACCGCATTGCCGGCGCTCCTCGAGACAACGAGCCCGACACGTGACACTCCCGGCTGACCGGAGCATTTCACCATCACGACGCCCCCCGAGCGGCGTCTTGTCCCCTCCTTCAGCACCCTTCGAAAGTCTCTAGGGGAGCGAAGGGATTCGAAGTCAGGCAGCGAGACGCTTCCGACCTTTGAGCCGGCGCGACTTGACGATCCCGCGACCAGCTCGGGTCTGCATGCGATGACGGAAGCCGTGACGGCGCTTTCGCCTTCGAACCTTGGGTTGGTAAGTCCTCTTCATGACAAAACAGGGGGGTAGGAGTGTGAGTCACGATAGGTTACGAATCCTCGCCGAACTATGTCAAAGTCCGATTCGAGCGCCTCTGGGCTGCGACTCGACCACGCCCAAGCGACAGATGGGCGGGAGCGCGAAGAAACCGCATAACTCGCGAAAAGAATGCCACCGCCGATCGGCCGAGTTTGGGGCGCTCGAAGGCGTGGAAGAGACTGGAAAAACCAGATCCGACCTGGGATTTTCCTGTGGATAGAACCGGCTCCAGTCTTCCACACCGTCAATTCTCGCGTTCTTGACGGACTCGCGATCGAGGGTCGATACTCGCCTGCCTTGGGCCTTGGGAGCGCGATCGACTTCCCCAGTCGTCCGCGGAGGACTGGACCGCTCTCGGTGACGAGCTGATGGATGTTCCCGGTGGATGTTCCACAGTCCTTTCCACAGATGTGGATGGATCTGTGGACAACCTTTCCGGCAGGAGGAGTGGTCTTGGTACAAGAGCAGACGGCGCCGGGCGGCTGGGGCCAATTTCAAGATGTGTTGAGGGCCGGGGTTTCCAAAGGAAACTGGGACACCTGGCTTTCGCGTCTCGAGCCCGATTTCGGGGGTGAGACTCTCACCCTGATCGCACCGAGCGAATTTCATCTGCGCTGGGTGCGCGACAAGCACGGAGAGTTGATCGATTCCGCCTATCGCGACGCTTTCGGGAACAACTCCCACCCGGTTTTCAAAGTCGTCGAGCCCGAGCCCGGAGTCGAACCGAGTCTGCCCCTCGACGATGGTCTCGCCGATCCGACTCATCGATCGACGACGGGGAGTGACGACGGCGTCCCGGCGACCAATCTGTTCTCCCGATATCGCTTCGAGAGCTTCGTCGTGGGCCAGTCGAACCGCTTTGCCTGGGCAGCGGCCATGGCGGTCGCCGAACAGCCCGGTGCTCATTACAACCCGCTGTTCATCTATGGCGGTGCCGGCTTGGGCAAGACCCACCTGCTCAACGCAGTGGGACATCAAGCTCTCGAGATGTACCCCAATCTGGTGGTCCGATATGTCTCGTCAGAGAACTTCCTCAATGACTTCATCGACTCGATCCGTCGCAAGCGCGCCGATGATTTCAAACATCGGTACCGGGGAGTCGACATCCTCTTGTTGGACGATGTTCAGTTCTTCGAGGGCAAGGAGCAGATCCTCGAGGAGTTCTTCCACACCTTCAACTCGCTCTACGAGTCCGGTAAGCAGATGGTCATCAGCTCTGACCGTCACCCCCGCAACCTGTCCTCGTTGGAGGACCGATTGCGCAGCCGATTCGAATGGGGCCTGCTCACCGATATCCAGCCACCGGACGTTGAGACTCGTCTCGCCATCTTGCGAAGAAACGCGGAGTTTGCCCCCCGCCCTGTGCCCCTCGAGGTCCTCGAGCACATCGCCGGGTTGGTCTCCGACAACATCCGCGAGCTCGAGGGTGCCCTGACCAGGGTCACCGCCTGGTCGGCGCTCAATCGGCGGGACATAGACCTCGAGACCGCCGAACGGGTCCTCCGGGACATAGTCACCACCGAGGACCTTGCCCCCCTTGGGCCAGACACGATCATACGCGTCACTGCCACGGCGTATGGCTTCACGGTCGACGACGTGCTCAGCCCGAGCCGGCGCCAACCCCTCGTCCTGTGCCGGCAGATCTCGATGTACTTGTGCCGGGAGCTGACCGACCTCTCGCTGCCCAAGATCGGTGAGCACTTCAAGCGGGATCACACCACGGTCCTGCATTCCGTGGAGAAGGTGAAGCGGATCCTGCGCTCCGATAGGGCCGTGTTCGACCGGGTGACACAACTCACACAGGACCTGAGGAAAGGTGGGGGCATATCCACACGTGGTTGAGTTATCCCCGCCTGCGGGCGACCATCACACAGAAGGTCCACATCCCACTGCACAGGCAAAACACCCGCCGGAGCCTGCGAGAATGCCGGTAATCCCCAAATCCACAACCCCCTACTACGACTAATACTCTTCAAATGAAATTCAATAGGAGCAGAAGAAGGGACCTCCACCTGTGAGAATCCGAGCACAGCGAGACGATCTCGCCGATGTCCTCGCCCGAGCCAATCGGGCGGTAGGCGCTCGCACCGCCTTGCCCGTCCTGCAGGGCCTGTTGTGCGAGGTCTCTGGCACCACGCTCCGGGTGACCGGCACCGACCTCGATGTGACCGTGCGCACGGCGGCCGAGGTCGAAGTCATGGAAGAGGGACGAGCCGTCATCCCGGGCCGTCTTCTCTCGGAGGCGGTGCGGAAGATGCCTGCCGGTGCAGTGACTATCGGGGTGAGTGACACAGACATCGAGATCCAGGGGAATGGCCCCCGCTTCACGCTTCGCCCTCTCACGGTCGACGACTTCCCGGTGCAAGAGGATGTGGTGGCCGATGGCGTCGAGGTCGATGGCG
>JALDXP010000037.1:0-14378 GCA_032154885.1 Actinomycetota bacterium | reverse complement strand
CGCTCGGAGAGGTGGCTGGGATGACCATTTCCACCACGCCGCTCCCGGTCGGAATCGAGGCCGAAGCTCCGCCGACGCTGGCCAAGGCAAGCCGGTTCTGGGCGTGGGTGATCCTCATGATCGCCGGGCTCTACTTTCTCGTGCCACTGGGGGCGACGTTTTGGTGGTCGCTTCGGGCGACCGAGGGAACTCTCGGTTTCGAGGCATATCGCCGGCTCTTCGACGACGCCAATTTCTGGCCCTCGTTCACCGAGTCGGTGATCAACGCGATCGCGGCCATCTTCCTCAGCCTGCTCATCATCGTCCCCACCGCCTATTGGGTGACCTTGAAGCTCCCCAAGCTCCGCCCGGTGGTCGAGTTCATCACCCTCCTTCCGTTCGTGATCCCGGGCGTCGTCCTGGTCTTCTCTCTGCTCCGTCTCTACGGCCGGCCTCCGTTGCTGCTCACAGCCACTTACGACAGCTCGCGTGTGCTCCTCGTCTGTGCCTATGCGACCCTGTCATTCCCATATATGTTCCGCTCTGTGGACAACGGGCTGAGGGCCATGGACGTGCGCTCGCTCACCGAAGCCGCCCAGAGCCTGGGGGCGGGGTGGCCGACGATCCTCCGCAGGGTCATCTTCCCCAACCTCCGGGTTGCCGTGCTCTCCGGCGCCCTGCTGACCTTTGCCATAGTGATCGGGGAGCTCACCATCGCCCTCTTCTTGGCGCAACAGACCTTCGGGCCCTACATGGCCAACTTGACCCGGAGCAAGGTCTACGAACCGTCGGCGATGGCGATCGTCGCCTTTGCCATAACCTGGGCGGCGATGGGGATGATCGCACTCATCTCCAGATCGCGGAAGCGCCGATGAGTGGGTTTCTCAGCCTCCAGGGCGTGCGCAAGGAGTTCAACGGGGTGGTCGCCGTCGAGTCTTTCAACCTCGAGGTGGAGCCGGGGGAGTTCGTCAGCTTCTTGGGGCCATCCGGTTGTGGCAAGACGACCACGCTGCGGATGGTGGCCGGGTTCGAGCCACCGACCTCGGGCACCATAAGGCTGGCCGGGGAGGACGTCACGTACGCCAAGCCGAACGAGCGCAACATCGGCATGGTGTTCCAGTCCTATGCGCTTTTCCCGAATATGACCGTTGCGGAGAACATCGCGTTCGGCCTGAGGGTGCGCAAAGAGGAGGGAGCTGCTCGGAGTGAGCGCGTGGCAGAGCTCCTCGACTTGATCCATCTCCCCGACAAGGCCAAGGCGTACCCGAATGAGCTGTCCGGGGGCCAGCAGCAAAGGGTTGCCCTGGCCCGTGCGCTGGCGATCCGTCCCCAACTCCTCCTCCTCGACGAGCCACTCTCGGCTCTCGACGCCAAGATCCGCGACGACCTCCGCGCCGAGATCCGGCGCATTCAGCGCCAGCTCAGCATCACGACCATCTACGTCACCCATGACCAGGAAGAGGCTCTGGCCCTCTCCGATCGCATCGTGGTGATGAGCAAGGGCCAAATGGAGCAAGTCGGCGAGCCCTTCGAGATCTACAACAATCCGGCCACGGGGTTCGTCGCCTCCTTCGTGGGCCAGCTGAACCGTCTGCCGGTCACTGTGGTCGATCCTGCCCTGGGCCGCCTCCGGGTTGGCCGCAGCGAGATCCGCACCACTTCACTCATCGAGTCGCCGGAGGGCGCCGAAGTATCCCTGATGATGCGGCCCGAGGAGGTCACACTCGATGCCGAAGAGGAGAACGTCCTCGAGGGCACGGTCGAATCCGTCACCTTCCTCGGTTCGATTGTGCGGGTCCAGGTGGCAGTAGACGGTGGCCGGCTCACCTCGGACCTCTTCAATGAGCGCCTGCTCGAGCTGCCGGTGGCGGGAGACGCCACTCAGGTCTCCTTCCCCTCCCATGCTTGCTGGGTGTTGGCCTGAATCCGGCGTGCCACAGGTCAGAGCCGGTGACGTGGTGTTCGATGTCGATGCTGTGGCGTTCGACAAGGACGGGACCCTGATCGACCTGGATGCTGCTTGGGGCCCCGCAGCTCTCGCCTGGGTGATGACTGCCGCATCCGGTGACCCGGCGCTCCAAGAGACGCTGGCTGCCCGCCTCGGTTTGGATCTCGCCACCGGGCACCTGGTCGGGGGTGGGCTGTTTGCTGTGGGCACGGTTGGGCAGTTGTACGAGACCACCCTCACGGCCCTGTCTGAAAACGGAGCCGGTGAGGCGGAGGCCAGGGCGTCGTCCAACCGCGCCCGTGAGATGTCGGCGCTCGCGGGCGAGAAGGGCAATCTCGTGGCCCTGGGGGATGTGGCCGGGAGGTTCCGATCGTTGCAGGAAGCGGGTTTGCGGCTGGCGATCGTCTCCAGCGATGACCGAAGTGCGATCGATTCGGCCATCGAAGCCCTCGCTGTCGGCCCGCTGCTCCAGGCTGTGGTGGCAGGCGACGAAGGGCTGGACGCGAAGCCGGCACCGGCCGCACTGATCGAGGTCGCCCGTCGCCTGGGCGTGGAAGCCGCTCGCTTGCTCTATGTGGGCGACTCCTGGGTCGATGCTGAGGCCGCCCGTGCGGCCGGGGTGGCTGGCGTCGTACTGGTCGGAGACCAACCTCCTGATACCTCGATCCTGGCGACGGTGGTGGTGCCCGGAATCGATTTCATCCACGTCGTCTGACCCGCGGTCGGGCTCAGCCCATGGCAATGAGAGCGATGCCGGCTACGGCAGCCGCCACTGTCCCGATCTGAGATCTGGTGACCTCCTCGTGGAGGAGGAGCCTCGAGGCGATCACGGCTATCAGCACGGATGTCTCTCTCACTCCGGAGACCAAACCAACCGGCGCACTCAGCGCGGCGACCATGACCAGCATGTAGGCGGTGCCGGTGGCGAAACCACCGACTGCTGCCTTTCGCCAGTCGTCTCTCACCATGCCGAGCATCGAGCCAGGCCCTCGCATCACCAGAACGACTGTTCCGAGGGCAATCGAAAGCAAGACGAACTCGGCGGCGATGACCGACAGAGCAGATCCCTGCTCACGAACCGCGGCGGCGTCAACCGAGGTGTAGAGCGAGATGAGGACGCCCGTGACCAGAGCCAAAGCGAGCCCCGATCGATCCGCCCGCCGCCACGCCAGCCAGGTGAGTGCCACGGTGACGGTGAGCACACCGATCCAACCGAGGGCGGAGATCTCGTCGCCGAGGAAAGCGACTCCGGCGAGGGACACGAGAACGGGCGACGTTCCCCGAGCCAGGGGGTAGACGAATGAGAGGTCACCGACCCGATATGCGGCCGCCAGTGTCAGCACATAGGCAACCTGGACGACCGTCGAGATGAGGATCAGGTCCCACACAGACCGGTCGGGAAGGCCTGCGAACACCAACACCGGCAATGCGAGGATGGCGGCGCCGGCCACGACGGTCCACGCCGCCACCAACTGGTCGTCGCTGGCCTTGACCAGGAGGTTCCAGACCGCATGCATGAGCGCTGCGAGAAGTGCGAGGGCTAGAGCGAAAAGGCTCAAGCGGATTGGCCCGCCGGAGTGAGGTGGTGGCCTGCGAACACTTGTGACGATTTCAGCACCCATCACCGGTGGTTTCCGACATTCACCGGCTTGTAACCCGATTGCCCCGAGACGTTCAGGGTGCCGTTCTAGGTTGTTGGTGCCCGCCGAAAGGAGCCCTGTGGAAGTCTGGCGACGTTCGAAATGGGTCCTGCTGATGCTGCTGGCCCTGGTGCTTCTGGTTGCGTCCATCCTCGGACCATCAATCCCGGTCTGATCTTTCCGGTCCGAGGACTCAAGATCGGCACCCTCTTGCCGATAATCAGTCGGGATGGTTTCCGTGATTGCCATAGGGTTGGGAATGCCGGCGTGGTCAGGACCTGCAGAGGCCGACGACACGCCCGGCTTGAAGGTGTTTGCCCTGCGCGGCGTCGTGGCGGCCGCCCTCACCACGATCCGGGAGCCCGTTGAGACCATTGTCGAGCCACCCCGCGTCAGTCGTGGCCCGAGACCGTCGGATCAGACGTTCCCGCTGCCTTTCATCAGATAGGAACCGTCAGCGGCTCGAACCACCGATCACGAAGATCGGGGTAGGACGCTCTCGATCGCGGTGATCACCTCGGGTGCGTCCGGCTCGGTCGTCGGGCGGAAGCGCCACACCTCATCCGATGGGGATACGAGGAACTTCTCGAAATTCCAGATGATCCGACCCGCCTTGCCGGCGCTGTCGGGTGTCTTGGTCAACTCGGAATACAGGGGATGCTGGGACCGCCCGTTCACCCTCACCCGCTCGAACATTGGAAAAGTGATTCCCCAGGTCGTCGAGCAATACTCCTTGATGGCTGTCTCGCTGCTCAGCTCCTGCAGGAACTGATTGCTGGGGAAGCCCAGCACACTGAAGCCCTGGTCCCCATAGGTGCGTTGGAGCTCCTCGAGCTTTTCATACTGAGGCGACAATCCGCATCTCGAGGCGACATTGACGATCAAGACCGCCTTGTCGGAGTATTCGCTCAGGGAGGTGTCGACCCCATCGATCGTCGTGATGGCGATGTCGCGGATGCTCATTGGTCGGGCTGGCGGGATTTGAACCCACGACCCCTTGGCCCCCAGCCAAGTGCGCTACCAAACTGCGCCACAGCCCGAAACTGTGAATCAACCAATCGTAGCCGGAGGCAGATCCACCAGGAACGGCCTTCGAAGGTGGGCGCACGAAGGTCAAGGACCACCTCTGACCTGCCGATTCGATATGTGCGATGCGCAGCAAGTCAGCACGGGCGATCGGCGCGACGGCCGTCTTGGTCGGCATCGCCATCGCCGCCATCGTCCAGCTGCGACCCGAAGACCAGACGCCCGTCGAGATCGCCACACCAGTGGGCACGACCGGCACCGTGGACGTGGCAACGAGCCTGGCCGAGGCCGAAACCTCATTCGAATACAGGGTTGGACTGCTCTCGGGTGTCAGCACGTCCAACTACTGGAAGTACGTCGGTGAGCAGCCCACAGCATGGAACGCCTATGTCCTCGGCCCCACCAAGCCTTCTCTCTATTCGATCGACCCTGCTTCGAACGCCCTGACTCCCGAGCTCGCCGGGGCGGCTCCCGTGCTTCCCGCGAAGGACGAGGATGGGTGGCGGGTGCGCCTCGACCTCGGCAACTCTCTGTCCTGGTCCGACGGGCGGCCTGTGACCGCCGCAGATGTCGTGTACACGTTCGAGACCGTGCGAAGGCTCGGGCTCGGGGGCGACTGGGCTGCTTCCTACCCTGAGGAGATCGAGGAGGTCGTGGCCGAATCTCCGACCGAGTTGAGGATCGAGTTCTCCAGTCGCCCCGGACTCGGGGTCTGGCCGCATGGCGTTGGTCTTGCGCCGATCATGCCTGCTCACGCCTGGGCTGGACATACCGATGACATCGACGAAGCCGCTGATCTCTACGCCCTCGACCCCGATGCCGATGTCTCCGGCGGTCCGTTGCAGGTCGTGTCCATCACCGACAGCCGGATCGAGACCGTGGCGAATCCGGGATACCCGGACCAGGGCATCCCGGATGTCGTCTTCTCCGTTTTCGCTGACGAAGCCGCTGCGATCGCGGCCATGAAGACCGGTGGGATCGACACCGTGCTCGACCCGAACGGTCTGTCCGATGAGGGAGTCTCCGCCCTATCCGGGACTCCCGGTGTCGCCATCGAGCGCAGCCCGGCCAATTCGGTGCGGTACCTCGGCTTCAACCTGACGCGGGATCCGATGTCGAAACCCCAGTTCCGCCAGAGTCTCGCCTTGCTCCTCGATCGAGGCTGGGCCACCGAGACAGTCGTACCGGATGCGACGGCGGCGTACACCACGCTGTCTTCCGCAAACGGGTCATGGTTCGACGAGGCCGAGGCGACCAGGATCGCTGATCCCTACGTGCAGGCCCTCGAAACCCGGGTGAGCGCTGCCGTTTCCGGGCTCGAGGCGGTGGGATACGCATGGGAGACCGCGCCTGCAGTAATCGACGGCACCTTGGAACCTGGCAGTGGCTTGACCATCGACGGCCAGCTACCGGCTCCCCTCACCATCCTGACCCCGGGGGACGAATACGACCCGGCGCGCTCTGACTACACAACCCGGATCGAGAACACTCTCGAGGCGCTCGGGTTCGATGCGAGACCTGTGATCACAGACTTCGACACAGTCGTCGACCTGGCGTTCTCGGTGGACAAGTCCGGCGCTCGCCAGTACGACATGTATGTCCTCGGGTGGACTCTGGGCAGCCCCGCCCTACCCGAATACCACCGATGGCTCTTCGCCGGCGATGGAGCCGCCAACTCGACCGGGTACGCCAACGCCGACTTCGAAGCCAGTCTCGACCGCTTCGAGCGGGCGGCAGCGCTCGACGAGGCGAGGGATGCGTTGTGGGGCATGGAGCGGGCCGTCGCACGAGATCTGCCCTATCTGGTCCTGTATCACCCGAACCTGATCGAGGCATACCGGGCCGATCGCGTCCGTTTCGCCGAGCACGAAGTGCTTGGCGGGATCCAGGGCCGTCTCGGCGGGCTCGGCGACCTGACCCCGGTCTCCTGACCCACGACAATTAGCCTCCGCGCCGTGACCGACACGGCAGCGAGCAACCGCATCCTGACCATTCCCAATCTGGTCTCCTTCGTCCGCTTGCTGGGAATCCCCGTGTTCTGGTGGGCACTGCTCGTCGAGGACAACGTGGTACTGGCCGCCTGGCTGATCTTCATCATCGGCTGGACCGATTGGATCGATGGCTATCTGGCACGGCGCCTTGGTCAGGTGAGCGAGCTCGGCAAGATCCTCGATCCGGTCGCAGATCGGCTGATGATCGCCTCGGCCGTGATCGGTGGGCTCATCGCCGATGTGTTGCCGGCGTGGTTCGGCTGGGGTTTGATCGCACGTGAGATCTTGGTCGGAGCCGTGGCCCTCAATCTCGCCGCGCGTGGGGGAGGGACGGTGGAGGTCCGCTTTGTGGGTAAGGCGGCGACATTCGCCTTGTACGGGGCGGTACCCGCCTTCTACCTCGCCGCAGCCGGAGCTGCCGAGTGGCTGCTTTGGCCGGTGGCGTGGATCCTGGGAATCATCGGCCTGGTTCTCTACTGGTACGTCGCCATCCTGTATATCGGGGACAGTCGAGCGAAGCTCGCGGCGTTAGAGTCGTCGACTGACCCCGAGGAGGCTTGATGGAGATTCCCGACGATCTGCTCTATACAGAGGAGCACGAGTGGATCCGCCAGGTGGGAGATTCCCTGGTGCGGATCGGGATCACCGACTACGCCCAGGACCAGCTCGGTGACGTGGTCTACGTCGAGCTCCCGCCCGTCGGGAAAGAAGTGGCCAAGGATGACGTCCTGGTCGAGGTGGAGAGCACCAAGTCGGTCGGCGAGGTCTACGCCCCCTTTGCCGGCACGGTCACCAATGTGAACGAGAACATCTCGCAGAGCCCCGAGCTCGTCAACCAGAGCCCGTATGAGGATGGCTGGCTGATATTGATGAGTGTCGACGGCGAGATGCCCACCGATCGCCTCCTCGACGCCGCCCGTTATCGAGACCTCACCGAGTAAATCGGTCGTCGGGCGAATCGCCTGCAAATCCCTATCATCCCCTTCGTGACCGATGAGCACGTCCCCGAGGGGGAGCAGCCCGAACCTCGACTAGAGGTTGACGGTGATCCCACCGTTGTGTACGTCCCGATCCAGGATCGGGCCGACCACCCGATGACAAGGGAGGAGGCCTCCGGTCTCGACGGGGTGACGGGCTATGCCCTGATCGTCGAGAAAGGGCCCAAGACCGGGATGACTTACCTGCTCCCCGAGGGAAACACGACCGTGGGACGCCACCCGGAGAGTGACATCTTCCTCAATGACGTGACTGTTTCACGTCAGCATTGTCGGTTCGTCGCCGACGACGATGGTCTCGTCGTCGAGGACAGCGGGTCGACCAACGGGACTTATGTGAATGATGCCCGGGTCGACCAGGCAACACTGAAGGCCGGTGACGAAGTCCTTGTGGGAAGGTTCCACTTCGTAGTCGCCCACGGCGATGACCAATAGCCAGTCGCTGAGCATCGGAGAGGTGATCAACCTCCTTCGCGACGACTTTCCCGATGTTTCCGTGTCGAAGATCCGGTTCCTCGAGTCACAAGGGCTAATCGACCCCGGGCGCTCCGACAGTGGATACCGCCAGTTCGATCAGGAGGACCTGGCGAGGCTTCGGTTCATCCTGCAGCAGCAGCGTGACCACTTCCTCCCGCTGAAGGTCATCAAGTCGAAGCTGACCCTGTGGGAGCGGGGCGAGGACCTCGCCTCCCGCACCGCGGTGCCGGCGCCAAGCCTGGAGTCGAAGGGCGAACCGCTCAGTCGAGACGACTTGCTCCGCAGATCGGGTCTTTCTCCGACTGAGCTCGACGATCTCGTGCAGGTGGGAGTGGTGCGGCCGATCGGTGATGCGGGGGTATTCGCCCCGGAAGCAGGTATCGTCGCCACGGAGGCGAAGCGGCTCATGGACCAGGGTCTGGAAGCCAGGCACCTCCGCGCGGTGCGCCTGTCTGTCGACAGGGAGGCGGAATTGCTTCGTCAGCTCGCCGCTCCGCTGCTTCGGGCCAACAACCCGGAAGCAAGGGCGAGGGCAATGGACCTCCTCGAGTTGAGTGGGGGATCGGTCCAGGCGATGCATCGCGCCATGCTCGAGGTCGAGCTAAAGCAACAAGTCACTACATGAACAGATCTTTTCGGGTCATTGGGGCGCTAGCTCTCGTCTTGTTCGTCTTCGCCGCGCCCGTGTCGGCCGCCCCGTTCACGTACCCGGCCCCCGTACACGAGACGTTCCCCGCACCTGAGGCACCTCACGTGACGGCCGCGTCCTGGATTCTCTATGACGAGTCGACCGACACCGTCATCGCGGAGCTCAACGCCGACGAGGAGCGGGCCATGGCGTCGGTCACGAAGATCATGACGGGGCTACTCACGGTCGAGAACTCGTTGCCGACGGAGACAGTGACGATCTCGGAACGCGCCGCCAACACAGGCGAGAAAGAGATCGAATTGGTGGCGGGCGAGACCGTGTCGATGGACGCCTTGTTCAAAGCGCTGATGATCCACTCCGCCAACGATGCCGCCACTGCCATCGCCGAGCACATCTCCGGGTCGGTCGAGGAGTTCGTTGCTCTCATGAATCAGCGAGCTGCTGAGCTCGGCCTCACCAACACCTCCTTCGCCAATCCACACGGCCTGGATGCTCCCGACCACTACACGAGTGCCCGGGACCTCCTCCACCTGGCCCAGGTGGCGATGGAGAATCCACGGTTCGCCGAAGTGGTGAAGGCCAAGAAGCTGGTTTTCCCTCCCGCGCCTGACGGCACCCCCCGCACCGGCAGCTCGACGAATCTCATGCTCGATTCCTACGAAGGCTCTCTCGGTGTCAAGACCGGATTCACTGCCCAGGCTCTGCTCACTTACGTGGCAGCGGCAGAGCGGGAAGGCCGGCGTCTCTATGCGGTCCTCCTCGGGTCCGACGGGGAGCGGGCGCATTTTGCCGACGCAACGGAGCTCTTCGACTACGGGTTCAAGGAGCTCGGCTTCTTCGGCGACGCGTCGACCGGCTCTCCCTATGTCGCCCTCAAGGGCCGACAGACCCCCGACCCCCTGGTCTCGCTGGAGAACATGGAGACCTACCTCCACCTGGCCGGCCAGGGGTTGATGCTGAACAGCCCGAGCCCACTCCGAGCCCTGCCCGAGCCCGCCCCACCACCGATCGTGGAGGTGACGCGGAATCCCGATCCAGCACCGAAGACCGTGATGGAGACGATGAGGTTCTGGCTGGACCTCGCTCTCGGTGTGGAATGACCGCCTTCGATCACGCGGTCGAGGTCGTGACGGAGGAGGACATCGAGTCCCGCGTTTCCGAGCTCGGTCTGGCGATCACTGAGGACTATTCCGAACGGGAGCCACTCTTCACGGTGGTAATGACGGGTTCGATCCCTTTCGCGGCCGATTTGGTCCGTTCGGTGGACCTGCGATCCGAGGTCGATTTCCTTGGCCTCAACCGGTTCGGGGAGAGCGGGCGGATCGGGATAGCCATGGACCTGTCCTCGCCGGTACTCGATCGGGACGTGATCCTGGTCGAGGACATCACCGACACAGGTCTCACGCTTTCGGTCCTCCGCAGGATGATCATGGACCGGGGCGCTCGGAGCGTCGCCACCGCATCACTCATCGACAAGAAGGTGCGCCGGGTCACCGAGGTCCCGATCGAATACCGGGGGTTCGAGGTCGGGGACGAGTATCTGGTTGGCTACGGAATGGATTGGCAGGGCCTCTACCGGAACCTTCGTTCGATCTGGGCGGTGCTCGACATGGAGGCGTTCGTCAACGACCCCGCCCTGCTGGCCAGATCACTGGGAATGGCCCCCTGAGGGCCAAGACCTGCCCGGTGATAACCTCAGACAGCAATGCCGGGTGAAAAAGAGGCCCTCATCGCAATGGAAGTGGTGGGCGTGCGGGTGGAGCTTCCATCCAATCAGCCGATCGTCCTCCTCAGGGAGTCCGACGGGCCCCGCTATCTCCCCATCTGGATCGGGGGCTCTGAGGCCACCGCCATCGCCACTGCCCTCGAGGGCGTCGTCCCACCCCGACCTCTCACCCACGACCTGATGCGGTCGGTCATCGACGCCCTGGGAGCCCTCGCGGTGCGGGTGGTCATCACCGAGATGCGGGACTCCGTGTTCTACGCAGACCTCTCGCTCGATATCTCCGGGCGGGAGGTGCACGTGTCGTCACGGCCCTCGGACGCCATTGCCCTGGCCGTTCGCACCGGAACGCCTGTCTTCGCCTTCCCCGCCGTCCTCGACGATGCCGGCGTCGTCTTCGAGGAGGAAGAGGAAAACGAAGAGGAAGAAGTCGCCAAATTCCGGGAGTTCCTCGAGGAGGCGACTATCGAAGATTTCCTCGGTGGCGGCGGCGAAGCATCCGACTGATCTCTTTCCCCAGGTTTATCCACAGATTTCGTTGACACGGGTCCCTCGACAGGGGTAGCTTGCTCACAACGGCGGAGTTACACGGTTGTAACCCGGAGGACTCATATGACCCAAGAGCGGGAACTGGGCTACCGCGCCCCCCAGGTCTGCAAGCTGGTTGGCATCACCTACCGGCAGCTGGACTATTGGGCGCGCACCAATCTGATACGCCCCTCGCTCCAGCAAGCAACCGGCTCAGGCTCGCAGAGGCTCTATTCTTTCTCGGACGTGGTCCAACTCAAGGTGATCAAGAGGCTCCTCGACGCCGGGATGAGTCTCAAGAAGATCCGCTCGGCCGTCACCATCCTTGCCGAGCAACTCGACTCGGAGCGCCCCCTGGCCGATGTGACCCTCCTCAGTGACGGACAGACCATCTACGCCGCACACTCCGAACAGGAAGTCGTCGACGTCTTCCGGCGGGGCCAGGGTGTGTTCGGCATCGCCATCGGTCCGGTCCAGGACGAGGTGGAGGGCGACATCCATCAACTGTTCCCCGGGGAAGAATTGGCCGGGGTCGTCGAAGCAGGAGCCACCTGATCACCGGGCAACTATCGGCGCACGAGACCGATTTCGCTCACAACAGTGAGCGCCAGTTTGCACTTCTCCTCGATTTCTACGACGTGCCATGGGAGTACGAGCCGAGGTCCTTTCCCATCTCCTGGGATGACGACGGCACCCCGACTCAGTACTTCACGCCGGATTTCTACCTACCTGACGACGACCTCTACATCGAGATCACGACGATGAGCCAGAAGCTCGTCACGAAGAAGAACGGCAAGCTGCGCCGGCTCAAAGAGCTCTACCCGGAGATCAGCTGCAAGTTGTTCTATCAGCGTGACTACCTGAACCTCGTGGTCAAATATGGTCTGGAGGGCCCGGAGAATCTCGAAGAAGCTCCAGCGCCCACCCGGATGCCAGGACGCCCTGCCGTCGTCCGACTCGAGGAGCGAGGCGAACGACTCATCGGATGAATCGGTCGCCCCTGCACGACCTCCATGAGCAATTGGGTGCCCGATTCGTAGACTTCGGTGGATGGGAGATGCCGGTCCAGTATGGGTCGGTCCTGGCCGAGCATCGGGCTGTGCGAGGGGATGCAGGCTGGTTCGACGTGACCCACCTCGGCCGGTTCGAGCTCTCTGGTGGTGGCGCAGAGCAGGCCATCCTCAGGCTCCTCAGCAACGACATCACCGGGATTGCCCCGGGACAGACCCAGTACACGCTCTTGCTCGACGACAACGGGGGCATCGTCGACGATCTGGTCATTTGGCAGTGGGGCCCGGATCGATATTGGGTGTTTCCCAACGCCGCCAATCACCATCGGGTGATGGCCGCATTCTCTGCCGAGCCCGGCTGTGAGGTTCGGGACCTCCAGACCGGGACCGTCCTCCTCGCGATACAGGGGCCTCGAGCCCCGTCGGTGATGGAGGATCTCTTCGGTGAGGCCCCGAAGAGATTTCAGACCGCTTCCGAACGTTGGGAATCAGGCGAGGTCCGGATTGCCGGCACCGGCTACACCGGCGAGCGCGGAGGAGAGGTCTGTACCGACCCTGAAACCGGCCGGCGTCTCGCCGAGACCCTCGCATCGATGTCTGTCGCTCCATGTGGCCTCGCCTCGCGGGACACTCTGCGCCTCGAGGCCGGGCTGCCGTTATGGGGGTCGGATATCGACGAATCGACTACCCCGGCTGAAGCGGGCCTCGATTTCGCGGTCGCCATGGAACATGAGTTCCGGGGAAAAGCAGCACTGGAGTCCCGTATGCACGAAGGGCCCTCACGGCGGCTGATCGGCTTCGTCCTCGAAGGGAAAGGCATCCCCCGGCACGGGTACAGCGTGAGAACCGCGACAGGGGAGGGTGAGGTCACATCGGGCAATCTGAGCCCGATGCTCGACACCGGAATCGGGCTTGCCTATGTCGGACCACCACCGGCCCCGGGTGACGACGGGATCGAGGTGGAGATCCGCGATCGCTGGGTGGAGGGACGAATCGTAAAACCGCCATTCCACAAGGAGAGAGGATGAGTGTCCACGTCGATGGCCGACCCGACGTCCCGGAAGGGTACGGCGTGAAGGAGGAAGGGCCATTCCTGCCATGGGCCGACGTCGAGGACTGGTTGGTCGAAGCAACCGAATACTGGATGGCCACTACCCGCCCCGACGGCAGGCCGCATGTCGTCCCTCGCTGGGGAGTCTGGCTCGACGACCGATTTTGGTATGACGGATCGCCGATGACCCGGCACGCCAGGAACATCGCATCGAACCCGGCGTGCGCCCTTCATCTCGAGAGCGGCACGACGGTCACGATCATCGAAGGAACGTCGCGGCCCTCGGAGCCGATCCGAGGCGAGCTCGGGGAGCGTCTCGCCTCCGAATACGCCCGTAAGTACGAGCGGCTCGGCTACGCCCCCACTGCCGACGCCTGGTCGGGTGAAGACGCCGGCGGGATGTGCCTTTTGACCCCGGAAAAGGGGATCGCATGGTCACAGTTCCCCACGGACTTGACCCGCTACGTGTTCGATTGACGCGTCTTTAGGATTTGCCGACCAGAGCGAGGAGAGACATGGCGAGCGTCGCCCGTCCGGTGCCATCCGAGGAAATAGGAATCGAGTTGGTGAGGGAGTGGGTGCCTGACGCGGCGCCCCGCGCCCACATCGTCTTGGTGCATGGCATCGTCGAACACTGCGGGCGTTACGAACGGACCGGGTCGCTCCTCGCCGAAGCGGGTTTCCATGTGCGCTCCTTCGACCTGATCGGCTTTGGCGGATCGGGCGGTGCTCGCGGCGACATCGACGAATGGTCGCGCTACCACGACCAGATCCAGGGCCACATGGAATGGGCCCGGGAGCAAGGGACGCCGGTAGTCCTCATGGGTCATTCAATGGGGGGGAACCTGGCGCTGGGGTATGCCCTCACCGGTCGCCCCGCCCCCGACCTTCTCGTTCTCTCCGCACCCGCCCTGGCCGGTGGGGCCGCATGGCAGCGCGCAGTCGCCGGCCTGGCCCGAAAGCTGGCGCCGACGATGGCTCTGCCCACTTCCTTTAAAGGAGAGCAGTTGTCACGAGACCCGGCGGTGGCGGAGGCCTACTTCTCCGACCCTCTCGTCTATCCGAAGGCAACCAACCGCCTCGGCGCCTCTCTGTTCGAGGCAATGGACGAGTTGAACGAGAGTCTCACCGATCTCGCCATCCCCACCCTGGTGCTGCACGGGAGCGCCGACACCATCGTGCCACCTCAGTCCACGGCCGCCCTGGGGGAGTTGCCCAACGTCGACCGGCGGTTGCTGCCGGGGCTGCGACACGAGATCCTCAACGAGCCAGAGGGACCGGAGCTGGTCCAGGAGATCATCGCCTGGATCGACTCCCGGATCTGAGCCGATGCCCTTGTCCCGAGGGCTCGCACGGTTCAA
>JALDXP010000036.1:0-14749 GCA_032154885.1 Actinomycetota bacterium | reverse complement strand
CGTCCGGGTCTCCTTGCTCCAGGTGCCGGCTCAGGATCGGGATCAGAGTGATGGTGAGGTATGCACCTGCCAGGAGATAGTTGAGGAAATCGGGGATGAGGAACGCTTGGCGGTACAGGTCACCTTCGTTGTTCACCCCGATCAGGGTGGCCAGCAGGGCCTCACGGCCCAGGCCGAGCAGACGGGAGATGAGGATGCTCGCCGAGATCACGGCGGCCGCCGCCCCCATCTTGAGTGGCCTGCTCATCCCGCCGCCGCCCGGAGCTCATCCACGACTTGTTCGGGGACCACCAGGTCGCCATACCCGATGCCGAGCTCGAGATTCGGCTTGTACGTCCCGTGGTAGTCGCTCCCTCCCGACACGATCAGTCCGAAGCGGCGGGCGAGATCCGCATAACCCTCGCGCTCGTGCCTTTGATAGGCCGAGTATGTCGCCTCCAAACCGACCAGCCCAGCCGAGCGGAGCCGGGCGAGGAGCTCGGACATCTCTTGGGAGCGATTGATGCCGAGCGTGTGGGGGTGGGCCAGTACCGGCACTCCACCCGACTCGCGGGCGAGACCGATCGCCTCTTCGGGTGGGAGACGTGGCCTGTGGGCGTAGGCGGGCTTCCCGGCCCCCAGCCACTCATCGAAGGCCTGGGCAATCGACTCCACGTAGCCCTTTCGCAACATGACCGCGGCGATGTGGGGTCGTCCAACCGTGCCGCCGCCTGACTCCTCCAACACTTCCTCGAGGGTGATCGGCATGCCGCGGTCGGCGAGCACGTCGACTATCGCGGCATTGCGCCCCTCACGGCCGAACTGGAGCCCGGCAAGCCGGTCCTGTAATGGCCCCGGCCCCGGCTCGAGCCAGAGCACGACCAGGTGCATCCCCCCTTCGTACTCCAGAGAAAGCTCTGTGCCCGGAATCAGGTCGATCCCCGCCTCGTCTGCGGCAGCGCGTGCCTCCTCTATCCCCTGGAGAGTGTCGTGATCGGTCAGGGCCAAGGCGCTCAGACCCAGATCGACGGCCAGGTCGACGAGGGCGGAAGGCGTCTCCGATCCGTCGGAGGCCGTGGAATGCGTGTGGAGATCGACGGCCATCTGATTCTCAGGGAAGGATGATGGCCCGCCGGACCGTCAAGAGTCGGTTACGTCGACCGTGGCTCGTTCGATGTACACAGTCTCAAGAGGAAGGCTTTGCTCTGTCGATCCGGGCCGGACCGCCGTCTCGACCGCGGCAATCGCCTCGAGCGTGTCCTCACCCGACACGACCTCGCCGAGGAGGTTGAACTGCGGATTGAGCGCCGAGGCGGCTTCCCCGGTGAGAACGAAGAACTGACTGCCGGTGGTTCCCCTTCCGACGTTGTCCATCATCACCATGCCCGGAGCCAACACGAAGTCGTCGGCAGGGAACTCGTCGGCGATCTGGTATCCCGGGCCTCCACTTCCATTGGCCTCCGGATCGCCGGAAAAGACTCTGAAATCCTGGACGATTCGATGAAACACCTGCCCGTCGAAGAATCCCTCACGAACCAGAAAGACAAAGGAGTTGGTCGTGACGGGGGAACCAGCCGGGTCGAGCTCGACGACGATGTCCCCACACGAGGTTTCCAGGGTCACCGTCACCGTGGACTCGGCAGTCACGTCTGTCTGTGGCTCGGGTGCGGCAAAGGAGAGGACTGACTCGGGCTCGGGCTGTTCGGCGCCACAGGCGGTGGGCTGCTCTCGAAAGTCCGCATATCCCTGAGGAAGCTCTCCTTCGTCACTGCCGAAGTAGGCGCCGGCGACGACGATCCCTACTACCACCACACCGAACACCAACGCGGTCCCAAGGCGGCGACCCAGCTCCTTGCGGGCCTCCTGTTTCTTCTCGGCCTCCAGCTTGGCGGCGCGTTGCTCCTTCTGACGCCTGCGTCTGTCGGTCATGGCGGAGCGACTCTAGGCACGGACCTGGCGCAATCCCGAGGCCGGTGTTCGTGTTTGGCAGGGAAACGTTCCAAACTGATAGTTATGTCCCTCGTGGTCCAGAAGTTCGGTGGAACCTCGCTGGCGGACGCGGCCCGGATCAAGGCCGTGGCCGACCGTGTCGAGTCGACACGGCGAGAGGGCCACGACGTTGTCGTGGTCGTCTCCGCCATGGGCGCCACCACGGATCAACTGGTGGCTCTGGCCGCAGAGGTGAGCGACGATCCCTCGCCGAGAGAGATGGACATGCTGCTCAGCGCAGGGGAGCGGATCTCGATGGCCCTTCTCTCGATCACCCTCAACTCACGAGGCATCCCCGCCGTCAGCTTCACCGGGTCCCAGGCGGGGATTTTGACGGATTCCTCCCACGGCTCGGCCAAGATCCTCGACATCCAGGGGACCAGGGTCCGCGACAGCCTGGCCCAGGGTCGCGTGGTGATCGTTGCCGGGTTCCAGGGGGTGGATCCCGAGTCGAAGGAGATAACCACGCTGGGGCGGGGTGGATCCGACGCCACCGCCGTCGCCCTCGCCGCGGCACTCGGTGCGGACAGTGTCGAGATCTACACCGATGTCGACGGAGTCTTTACCGCTGACCCCCGGATGGTGCCCGATGCGATGAAGCTGGAGGAGATTCCATTCGACGAAATGCTCGAGCTGTCGGCCGGGGGCGCAGGCGTCCTCATGTCACGGGCGGTCGAGTTCGGACGCCGCTACGAGGTACCGATCCATGTCAGGTCGTCGTTCCACGACGGTGAAGGGACCTGGGTGCGCGAGTCGCCGATGGAGCAGGCGATCGTAAGTGGCATCGCGCACGACCGGTCCGAGGCGAAGGTCACGGTGAACCGCGTCCCCGACCGACCGGGGGTTGCTGCGGCGCTCTTCGGATCCTTGGCGGCTGCGGGGGTGAACATCGACATGATCGTGCAGAACGTCTCACACGACGGCAGTACCGATATCAGCTTCACGGTTCCCAGGGCCAACCTGGTCGACGCCGAACGGATCGCCAAGCAGGTAGCGGGTGAGATAGATGCTGAGTCGGTCGACGTCGATGCCGAAATCGCCAAGGTTTCGCTGGTCGGCGCCGGGATGAAATCTCATCCAGGTGTTGCCGCCAAGGTGTTCGAAACCCTGGCTTCGGCCGGCATCAACATCGAGATGATCTCCACTTCCACTATCCGCATCTCCTGCGTGGTCAGGGCAGATGATGTCGAGGCTGCCGTCCGGGCGCTCCATGCGGCCTTCGATCCTCCGGCCATCTACGAGGAGGTGGGGGCATGAGCGACCGGGTCGTCGCGCTGGTCGGGGCGACGGGGGCCGTCGGCCGCACCATGAGGGCGGTGCTCGAGTCGAGGAACTTCGCTCTGGGATCGTTGCGCCTTTTGGCGTCAGAGCGGTCCGCCGGTTCGGTCATCGACACGAGTTGGGGCGAAGTCGAGATCGAGGATCTCGCCTTGGCCGACCCGTCCGGAATCGACATCGCCCTGTTCTCCGCCGGTGGTGATCGCTCTCGGGCCTACGCACCACGATTCGCAGATGCGGGTGCCGTGGTGATCGACAACTCGTCGGCTTTCCGAATGGACCCGAGCGTCCCCCTCATCGTTGCCGGAGTCAACGATGCCGCGGTCGGGGCTCATCGCGGGATCATCGCCAACCCGAACTGCACGACGATGACCCTGATGATGGCGGCTGGCCCGCTCCACAGGGCCGCGGGTCTTCGCAGCATGGTGGCCACTTCCTACCAGTCCGTATCCGGCTCCGGCCAGCAAGGGGTTGTGGAGTTGGTTGAGCAGACCGATCTACTTCGTACCGACCTCGACGCCCTGATGACGGGCGGGTGGGCTGATCCCCAACCGTCGCTCTACGCCAGACCGATTGGATTCAATGTCCTTCCGTTGGCAGGGTCGGTTACCGAGGAGGGTTACACCGACGAGGAGTGGAAGCTGGTGTACGAGTCGAGGAAGATCCTCGACCTCCCCGGCCTCCACGTGGAGCCAACCTGTGTCCGCGTGCCCGTGCTCGTGGGCCACGGTGTTGTTGCCTCACTGCGCTTCGAGCGGCCGATCGAGCCGGACGAGGCGACCGAGATCCTGCAAACAGCGCCCGGCGTCCAGGTTTGGGTCGACGACGTGCCAACGCCGCTCGACTCGGCCGGGATCGACGATGTTCTGGTGGGGCGGATCCGCCCCACTGTGGGTCACCCGGGCGGCATCAACCTCTGGGTAGTCGGCGACAACCTGCGTAAGGGCGCGGCCCTCAACGCAGTCCAGATCGCTGAGCTGCTTTAGCTCGGAGGCGGTTCCGCGGTCGGGCCGTCGCTCCGGAGTAACGCCGACATGCGACGCCGCAAGAGGGGCGGGGCATTACGCAGCCCGAGGTCGAGGGCAAAGCGGGCGTCATCTGTCACGTCGAGGATGATCTCCTCACCTTCCGCTCGCATATGAAACCCATCGGGCATCGCCGAGACACGGATCTCGTTCCGTGCCCAGTCTCCGACCTCGATCTCCCCTGCCATCATGGATAGCCGATCGTCGGTTAGATCGATCAGCACGCTGATCGGGGCTTCGTCGGTTCCGTCCAGTCGGAGCCGCGCATCGTAAGCAGTCATCATCCTCCCCTGACCTGTCTGCAACAGCAGGATAAGAGTATCCGGGGTTTTCCTGGAGGGAAGCGGTTCTTCTGGTCAGACTGAATGGGCTTGGTTCCGCGCCTCGCCTACCATCGGGCCATCAATCGGGACGTGGCGCAGCTTGGTAGCGCGCAGCGTTCGGGACGCTGAGGTCGTGGGTTCGAATCCCGCCGTCCCGACTCAGAAACCCCAGGTCAGGGCCACCTCTGCAGGTGGCCCTGATTGCGGATCGTGATTGGCGATAACCCCGCGGATAGCTTGTGGAGGATGTCGAGTCCCCTGGCGGGTTGGTGATGGCCGATCCCGATGACGGCCCCAAGAACGCCCCTGTCGTTGCGATCTCTTTCCGCGGAATACGAGACGTCGGGCCACAGATCCTCCGCGATATCTCCGTCGGAGGCATCGCCAGCCTGATTTCAGGGACTCTGATCCTCGGGCTTGGCGGTCGGTTGGTCATGTTTCTCAGCCGCCTGCTCCACCCAGAGGCGATCGGGCGCTTCACCGAGAACGGAAACGAGATCGGGGTGTTCACGGCCGAGGGGACCGTCGGGCTGCTGTTGTTTGGAGGGGTCGCCGGCGGGCTGATTGCGGCGCCGGTCTGGGTCGTGATGCGCCCGTGGATTCCCCGCAACTGGGCGGCAGTAGGGCTCGGCGCGGTTTGCATCGGTGGATTCCAACTCGTTTCGTCGGACAACAGAGACTTCGACATCCTCGAAGGGCCGGCTCTGGACCTGGCCTTGCTGTTGGCGCTCGTGTTCACCTTCGGGGCGGTCCTGTCAGCTCTGGACCGCTTTCTCGACAGCAGGCTCCCGCGAGGGAATCGGGCGGGGCCGTTGGTGGTCTATGGGCTGGTCACCGCGGTGGGGTTGATCTTCGTCCCGCTCGGCCTGCTCCTTCAGTTCATGCCGGGCTTCGACGAGCGTGCCCACGCGCCGATTTGGACCGGCGTCTTCGTTTGTGCGACGGCGCTGGTGACAATCTGGTGGTGGGTCGACCGGATCCGGGGGAAGACCGAGCCGAACCTCATTCAACGTCGACTCGGGGCCGGGCTCGCAGCAGCAGCTGCACTGGCTGGGCTGGGCCACCTGATACTCGAAGTCAACAGGATCCTCTAGGTCTCACATACTCCAGGACACCGTCCAGCGGTTGTGGCACGCGATCCAGATCCAATGCCTCGACGAGCAGGCGGGCATAGGTCGACTTGCGTCCAGACCGGGAGCCCATGAACCGCCACAGGACCTGTTCGATGGTGCGGTCACGGTGGAACGGCTGTCGCTGGAGGATGCGGAGAGACCCGAGCTCGCCCTGGGCGTCGATGATTTCGACAATGGCATCCGGCCCCAGGGCGCGGATGAGCTCATCCTCCAGGTCGGTGACACAGACGAAGAACCCGACGGACTCCATTTCGGCGCGGGTCGGATGGACGCCCATGCCGGCCCGCTCCAGCTCGCGCCTGAAATCGTCTTCTTCTCCCGCGTCACAGAGCCCGGCAAGTCTGAAGTCGTGCCCGTGGGGGCCGAGCAGGTCGAGGAAGTGCCCGATAGTCGTCGCCCCGCCCATCGGGATGATGGAAACTCCCTCCACCTCCAGGTCCCGACCACGCCGCGCCGCAAGCGTCTCCAGCGCTGCCTGGTCACTGACGCCTTCGACGAGCACGAGCATGCTCGGCTCGGCGCCCTCCGCCAGGGCCGCTTTGACCGCGATCAGCTCCGGGGCATCCATGCTCTCAGGTTCGCAGGCGCACAACGGTGCATCGGGGTGATTAGCCCGCGATGACACGCACCCGTTATCGAATCGTCCCGAAAGTCCTATTACGAGACAGCTATGAGGTCGAGAAGACGGCGGCCGAGTTGCGTGTGCCGCTCCTCGTGATCCTCAGCACCGCTGACTCCGTCGTCCCACCCCAGCTCAATCGGCGCCTCTTCGAGGATGCGAACGAACCCAAACGACTAGTCGACATGGAAGGTTTCGATCAAAACGAACTTGGGCTGGGCTCGGGAGCCAAACTGGCCGAGGAGATCAAATTGTTCGTTGATGTGCAGGTGGTCCCAGGGTGATTCGTCGGTTCGACCCCGTCGAGGTCGAGGAGCTGATCGAGGTGTGGCTTGCCTCGACGATTCCCGGCCAGCCCTTCCTCCCCGAGACTCATTGGAGGGCCATGGAAGAGGATGTCCGAGAGCAGCTCCTACCGATAGCCGAGACCTGGGTGGTGGAGGAGGATGGCGAGCTGGTTGGCTTCATGTCGGTCATCGACGATTTGATCGGCGGGCTCTTCACCCATCCGGACCATCAGGGGAAGGGCCACGGTCGCTCTCTCGTCGAGCACGCCCGGCACCTGTATGACACGGTCTTTGTCGAGGTGTTCGAGGCCAACGAGAGGGCGATCGGCTTCTATCGGTCCTGTGGGTTCGTCGACCATGAAAGACGAGCGGATGATGAGTCGGGGTTTCCGATGCGCATCCTTCGGCTGGAAAACCCCACCGAGCCCGTGAGCACCGATAGGTAGCCTGAGGCAGCACCGCACCGACAGCGGCTCCATCCGATGACGTCTGATTCATGGAGGATCCGCCATGCCCCAAACAGTTCGGCGATTCGAGCGCCACGACCGCGATCAGCTGACCGAACTGGTCAATCTCCACATCTCGGCGGTGATCCCGGGGGTGGCCGTTTCGGTCAACACGGTCATGTCTCAGCTGGAGCGGGAGCCACTCGAGACGCTCGTCGATCCCTGGGTGGTCGAGCGAACGTGCCTGGTAGCGACTGACGACCAGGACAGGCTTAACGCCGCTGCCCTCCTCCACCGCTTCGGAAGCGACCCCGGCGTCTCACCGGATTTCGTCGACGCGGGCGAGATCCGCTGGCTGATCTTCTCACCAGTGGCGCCCGAGTCTGGTCGCCGACTCATGGATAGCTGTCTGGCGGTTCTCGATGCGTGGCAGGTCAGGGTTCGATACGCAGATGGGTCGCTTCCAGCACCCGCTTGTTATGGAGTGCCCGACACCTGGCCCCACGTCAGATCTCTCTACTTGGAGGCAGGGTTTGCTCCTGTTGGGGAGGAGATCGTCCTGACGGTGCCTTGCGCAGATCTGAACCGACCTTGGCCCGAGATGTGGGACCAGAGACGTTCCGTTGGGACCCTAGGAACACGTTTCGATCTGAGCCATCATGGCAAGGCCCTCGGCTACATCGAGGTCTGCCAGCTCAGCGGCGAGCTGGCCAGGAGCAACGCGTCGAGGGGTTGGGCCGATGTCGGGAATCTCGAGGTCGAGGACGGAGTCGACCCGGACACGGTGGTCCCCCACCTCTATTCGGTGGGAGCGAAGTGGCTGCTGAAGGGTGGGATCGAGACCCTCATCGACTACCACTCCGAGCAGGAACCGCAGGAGCATCTTGAGCTACTCGAGCGCTGTGGTTTCAAGACGCTGGTGACCAACGCCCGCGGTTGGACGAGGGCTACCCCTTGACCGCCCTGTTCGATCAAATCGAATCAGACCGGGGTTGTGGCGCCGAGGGCGACACGGAGCTCGTGGGTGGAGAAGGGTTTGACCACCCATGCGTCGGCTCCGGCTCGCTTGGCGAGGAATCCATCGACCTCTCGATCGAGAAGGATCACGAGGCGGGGAAGGTCTTCACCTTCCATCGACGCCTTGATGTCGCGGACAATGGCCATGCCACCCATGTTCCTGACCTGGAGATCGATGACAACGACGTCGGGGGAGGTGTCGGTGACTTTGGCCCCGGATTGAACGGGGTCATCGAGCACATCGACTTCCCAGTCACCCCAGGGAAGCGAGGCGAGGATGTCATTGACCACCCATTCGACGTCTGCGATCACGAGGGCGAGGGGCATGGGTGGCACGTTAGTGACGTGGTCGACCCCGGCTGGTTGCCGCGGAACCTCTCCTAACCTCCCGAAACGTGCGTCGCACCCTCCTTTTCGCCGGCCTGTTCCTGGTCGTCGCCGCATGTTCCGGTGACTCCGGGGGAGAGCCCGGCATCGACGTCATCGACATCAGCGGCCCGCTCGACGCCTCTGCCCTCGATTTCATGCGTATCTCGATCGACGAGGCGGCGGCCAATGATCAGGTGATGGCGGTGCTCCAGGTCAACTCCAGGGCAGTCCTTGACGCCGCGGCCTTGGAGGCGCTCGAAGAGACCGTGGAGAACCCTCCCCTGCCGGTGGCGATCTGGGTGGGCCCCGCTCCCGCGGTGGCCAACGGTGGGGCGGCGAGGCTGGTCTGGGAATCGGAGCAGAGGTCGATGTCACCAGGGTCACAGCTGGGCCTGTTCGATCCCACGGTTGCAGGTGGCGAGCCCATTGGAATCGGCCATCCCTTGACGGCCGAGGAGTCCGGGCTCGATCTCCAGCCCTCGATCCGCCAGTATCTCCAGGAACTCGACGGGGTGACCTTTCAAACCGCCGACGGCCCGGTCACTGTCGAAACACTGAAGCCCTTCGAAGACGGGGTGACCCTCCGGGAGGTCACGTTCCGCCAACCAGGATTGGCCACCCGTTTCTGGCGTCTCGCCGCCACTCCCGAGGCGGCGTTCTTCTTCCTGGTCGTCGGGCTCACCATCGCCTCCTTCGAGTTCTTCGCCATCGGTCCCGGCGTGGCAGCCGGTGTGGCGGCGGTGTCTCTACTTCTCGCCGGCTGGGGAATCGTCACCCTCCCGGTCAATTGGTGGGCTTTGGCACTCGCAGTGCTCGGCTGGGCGCTGCTCACCGCCGCCTACCAAAAGGGCGGGGTCCTCGTCCTCACCGTCGTGGGCGCCGTGATACTTCAGGTGGCCGGGTCCTTCTACGTCGACGGGTCTGGTCAGATCGACCCGCGTTGGTATCTGGTCCTGCCCTCAGTGCTGGCGGCCCTCTTCTTCTTCCTGCTCGCAATGCCGACGGTGCAGCGAGCGAGGTTCTCGACCAGAACGATCGGACGAGATGGTCTCATCGGGGAGAGGGGAATCGCGGTCGGTGGGTTCGACCCTGATGGCATCGTCGAGGTCAAGGGAGCAAGGTGGCGGGCGACCGCCCACCGTGAGGCGGGGCTGACCGCCGGGTCCGAGATACTGGTCTCAGGCGTCGACGGGATGTATTTGGAGGTCGAGCCGGCCACCGACCCCGCGAAAACTGATTCTTGAAATCCCCATTTTCTTCCTTGCCGCCGGGCATTGCCCTGTGTAGGTTCGCGCCGGTTGTCGCTAGACAGGGAGGAGTCCGTTTGTCGGGCATGGACGATTGGCAGCTCGACGCCCTCTGCAGAGGGAGTCATGCCTACCTCTTCTTTCCGCCCTCGACGTTCGAGCGCAAAGACGAGCGGGAGCGCAGAGAGATGAAGGCGAAAGCGATTTGCGGGGTATGTCCGGTGCGGGTCCCCTGCACCACACACGCCCTCCAGATCCGGGAACCGTTCGGTATCTGGGGAGGTTTTACCGAAGTAGAGAGAAGGAGCATGCCGCTGGTTGGATGACCACCGGCACCAGAGTCAGGGCTCACCGAAGGTGGCGCACATCGCCCCGCCGGATGGTGAGCCCTTCTCTATCTGACCACTCGAGGATGGGCACCACGTACTTCCGTGACAGCCCGGTCTGGTCGCGGAAACCAGCCACGGTGAATGGCTCTGTCATTTCACCCAGCATTCGCTTGATCTCGTCTATCTGCTCGGGCAGATAGAGGAGGGTGTCGGAGATGCGGACCAGCCCGCTCTCCCTGATCAACAAATGCATGAGCTCGTCGCCAAGACCGAGTGCGTCGGCGTCAGGCACCGCCAGGCTCTCGCTCAACATGGCTCGAGCGTTCTCCCACCTGACTCGTGAATCCGGGTCCAGGCTCGAACGATGCTGTCGGGTCGAGACGTCTGGGCCACTGCGAACGATCTGATCGCTCTTGTCGACAAGGAGCTCAGCCAGCTCGGGCGACGTGCCGAGAGTGGCCGAGAGTGTCGCCAACGGAATCCCTGGCCGGAGCGGATGCTGCTCGTGATGCTCGGTGACGATCGATTCCGCCCGAGACCGGAGCTCGTCGAAGCGTTCGCGGGTCAGAACGATGTCACCGACCAGTTCCGATCCCCGCGGGTGCCCTCCACCACTGTGCGCGGCGAGGCGCTCGACGTTGTCAATTTCGCGCACCTGCAGGAGCGCCGTTGCGACATCGTCCCTCCCGGCAAATGGGTCGATGAGCCGCGCCGTCGTCATCGCCCGGGAAGGTGACCCGGGTGCCGGATCGATCACAACACCGCCGGCGACCACCTGACGACGTCCGGCTTCTCTCAGGATGAAGCGATCGCCGGTTCTGATCGGCAGGTCCACGGGAACCTCGATCAAGGCATACCCGTCCTCCAGTCGTTTGATCGTTGCGGGGTGAGCCCCGCTGCCCAGATGGAGATGGAAAGCTCCTCGGGTGGAGAGAGCATCGACGTATCGGGCTGCTGTCAGCCGTGCGGTGAATCGAGCCGACGGCTCCCACTGACCGGGCAGGCCCAACATCGTCCCACGAAAGGCTTGCTCGCGATCTATCCCTGTCAGGTTCAAGGCAAGCCGTCGCCCCGGTTCGGCCGTCTCGATCTCACTCTCGTGGCTCTGCATGCCGCGAATCCGACCCCGTTTGCCGCCCGGCAGCAACGCGAGATGATCCCCGACCTTCAGCGGGCCCTCGGTCAAAGTGCCCGTCACCACGGTGCCCGCGCCTCGAACCGAGAAAGCCCGATCGACCCAAAGCCGCGGCCGGTCACCACCATGGCGAACATCGGCGACTCGCGCGGCGAGTTCCCCCCGCAGTCGATCCATACCCTCACCCGTCCTGGCCGATACGGGGATGATCGGTGCCCGTTCCAGGGTCGTGTCCTCTAGTTGCTGTGTGATCTCGATCTCGACTTCCGCGGCGACGGCCGGGTCGACGACGTCGATCTTGGTCAGGGCGATGACGCCCGAAGCGATGCCAAGGAGGTCGAGCACGGCCAGATGCTCTTCGGACTGCGGCATCCAGCCCTCGTCGGCGGCAACGACGAACAATGCAACGTCGATTGCCTCGATCCCGGCGAGCATGTTCTTCAGGAACCGCTCGTGCCCGGGCACGTCGACGAACGAGACCTCGCCCGCGGATTCGAGTGTGGTCCAAGCGAAGCCGAGGTCGATGGTCAACCCGCGGCGCTTCTCTTCGGCCCAGCGGTCGGGGTCACGACCGGTGAGCGCCTCGACCAGGGTCGACTTGCCGTGGTCGACATGGCCCGCGGTCCCGATCAGCGGCAACCGGTCACCATGTCCGCGATCACATCGTCGTCTTCCTCGGCGACCGCTCGGAGATCGAGGATCAGGTCCTTTTCCATCCTCCGGGTCAGGACAGGGTCGTCGGCCCCGAGAAGACGGGCATGGAGATGGTCCTCATCCTTCAAGACGATCTGTGGTGTCGGAATGCCGACTCCGGGGAGGCTGCCCGCCCCAACCACGGATTCGCCGGCCCGGGCCACTCCTCCAACCCGGGACGCAAGAGCGTCCACTCTGGCCCCGAGGTCCGATTCACTCAGCATCGCCATTTGCCAGATCGGGATCCGGCTGGCCTCGCCGTTGGCGTAGGCCTCGAGGGTCACGGCCAGGGCGGCATCGGTCATGGCGTCGATCCTCAAAGCTCGGGCGAGCGGATTGCGCCGAAGCTGGTCAACCGCCTCGGCGGAGCCGACGATGATGCCCGCCTGTGGCCCGCCGACCAGCTTGTCGCCGCTGAAGGTGACCAGGTTGGCTCCCGCCTCGATCGACTGGCGGGCCCCCGGCTCTCCGGACAACCAGGAGGGCTTGGCGCCCAGCCATGGAGTATCGCTGTCGAGCAAGCCAGACCCGAGATCGTGGATCAGTGGGACGCCTCGGTCGTGGGCGAGCACGGCCAGATCTGCAACAGGCACATCAGTTACGAATCCATCGACCCGGAAGTTGGAGGGATGCACCTTCAAGACCGCTCCGCAGTCGTGTATCTGGAGAGCGGTGGCATAGTCGCCGATCCGGGTTCGATTGGTGGTCCCGACCTCCACGAGCCGCGCACCACCGGCTTCCATCACCAATGGGAGCCGGAACGATCCGCCGATTTCGATCAGCTCCCCTCTGGCCACCGGGACGACTCGCCCCGAGGCGGTGGCGGCCAGGGCGAGCAACACCGCCGCCGCGTTGTTGTTGACGACGAGACCGTCTTCGGCACCGGTGAGTGTCTGCAGGAGAGCACGTATGTACCCCCCGCGCCCTCCGCGTTCCCCGCCGTCGAGATCGAGCTCGAGATTGGTGTAGGAGATGGCCGCCTTCAGCGCGGACTCGGCGGCTCCAGAAAGAAGAGGGGCTCTACCGAGGTTGGTGTGCAGGAGCACTCCGGTGGCGTTGATCACCTTGTGGCTTGCAGACCTCCGCAGCCCGGCCGCCAGATCGGCGGCGATGCGGCTCACGTCGGGCTCACCGCCATCGGCGATCTCGCCACGTGCGAGGTCGAGCGCCGATCGAGCGCACTCGACGATGAGCAGTCTGGGGAGAGCGGTGTCGCTCAGCCCGTCGACCACCTGCTCGACCGGGGGGAGCCCCCGATACGGATTGTCGTTGGAAGCCACCCGGCAAGTCTGCCAGGTCGTTGTTATTGCGAACCTGAGGTTCCACGACCCGGATATGAAACCAACTGCCTCAGGTTCGGCATCCGCTGACCGAACAGCGGCTACGTGAGGCGATTCGGCCCATATGTGGGCCGGAGAACCTGAGGTTCGTCGGAGTAGTCCCTATACGTAGGATGCTCGGATGGAGGCGCCTCTGGTCGAAGCCCGCCCGGCGGCAACGGTGATGCTGATCAGGGATACCGGGGCAGGGATCGAGGTGCTCATGGTTCGCCGCCGACCACGGGGATTCTTCGGTGGCCTGACCGTCTTCCCGGGCGGGGCGGTCGAGGCCGAAGATGCGTCCGAGCTGGCCCGCGATGTGGTGCCAGGCGACCATTATGACCAGGAGTTTCGGGTCGCTGCCCTTCGAGAACTGGCCGAGGAGACCGGTCTTGCCTTGACCGTCGATGGAGTGGCCTCGGCTCCCGACGGACGCGGCGAAGGCTTGCTCTCCACCATGCGCGCAGCCGGGATCCGGCTGGACGCCTCGGCGCTGACCCTCGTTTCCCGCTGGGTTACCCCCGAGGAGGCTCCAACCCGGTACGACACACGTTTCTATCTGGCCATCGCCGGGGGCACGCCCCACATCCGAATCGACGGCGATGAACTGGTGGAGCACATGTGGGTCGCACCAGGCGCTGCCCTCGTCATGCATGCCGATGGAGGTTTGGAGATGTTTCTGCCCACCATCGCCCATCTTCGCTGGCTGCAGCGAAGAGCCACCGTTGACGATGCCGTCACCGCCGCAAGGGGTGCCGATGCCCGTTCCCTGGTCGAGCCAAGACGCATGGAGGACGGCAGCTTCGTGCCCATCCACCTCCCCGCAGACGACTGATGCGAATCCATCGGATCCTCGCCAACAATCCGGGGCCATTCACGGGGTCTGGGACCAACACGTGGCTGGTGGATGACAGCGGAGGATGCCTCGTGATCGACCCCGGCCCGGTGGACGACATCCACCGCGATCGGATCGTGGAGCAGACAGCCGGCCTGACCCCACTCGGGGTGCTGGTCACACACACCCATTCCGACCATGCCCCGTTGGCCAACCCTCTGGCCCGAGAGCTGGGTGTTCCCGCCTACGGGTATGCGCCCGGCCCTGCCTTCGACCCGGACCTGCGCATCGGCGAAGGCTCTGTGATCGATATCGGCGAGAGCCTGCTCGAGGTGATCCACACTCCGGGTCACGCCGACGACCATCTGTGTTTCCGATTGGCCGACGTTCTCTTCACCGGCGATCACATAATGGGCGGATCCTCGGTAATGGTGGAAGACATGGGCAGCTACCTGGCCTCGCTGGAAAAACTTCGTGGGACAGGTCTGAGCAGGCTCAATCCCGGCCACGGCGATGAAATGGACCGTCCCGACGAGGTGATCGATTGGTACTTGGCCCATCGTCGTCAGCGGCATGAGGAGATACTGAAGGCGATTCGGGACGGCGCCGGCTCTACCGATGAGATCGTCGAGGTCGTCTACCAGGACGTCGATCGTGCGCTGCACCCCCTAGCCGCCCGTTCGGTCGAGGCGCACCTGGTGTTGCTGTTTGAGGAAGGGCGGATAG